>JAGGSW010000083.1 GCA_021158895.1 Candidatus Odinarchaeota archaeon
TTTTATGAACTTTAGTTTTTAGCTTTATATACAGATTTAGTGTTAAAGTTTTGGCGCCGCCGGCCGGACTCGAACCGGCGACCGCCGGGTTTCTATCGTTTGTTTTGTTAACAGCTTCGCCTGTGGTTTTAGGCCACATCCGGCGCTTTTGGCGGTTTTCCTCTACCATCTGAGCTACGGCGGCACGTTTAAGTGGCAGTCTATTTTTAGTGTGGTGGTTGGGTATTTTAATTTTATGTTTGGTTATTTTGTTTTCTGGGTGTATTGGTGTTGTTTGTTTTTAGTTCATGTTAATGTTTGAGTCTTGTTATTTTTGTGTTTTTGTTTTTATATTTTTGGTAGGATGATAAGTGGAAGTAGTTGATTTATTGCGAATATTTTGTGTTGTGATTTTATTGCAAGATAGAAAACTTTTTAGGTTTTATTATAATATGTCTTACAACTTTGTGATGTTGTTTCGGGGCGTTTGTGTATTTTAATACTAGTGTTTAATTTGCTGTGTTTCTATTGTTTAGACAAGTTTATCTTATTTGGTGTTAATGGTTTAGTGAGGGCTGCGAAGTGAGTAAGGAGAAAGTTGTGGGTGAAATTAAGCAGAGTACGATTGCAGAATTTATGAGAAAACGTACGCAGTTAGTGGGATTTGAATTTGGTTTTAATAAGCATATGCAGTATGTTGCTGAGTTTTTGGACAATGCTCTTGATGCTATTGAGAGTTTTTATTGGAGGTTTCCTGAGGCTTATAGCCTTGAAAATAATATTTCTAATGATATTTTGGATGAAATAGTTAGTAAGACTAAAGAGATGATTGAAAAAAATAAGGAAAATGAGTTAAAAGAGTTTAGGGTAGCTGAAGAAGTTATTGAACATGTTAAGGAATTTATTGATCCTATTAGAACATTACTGGATATGAAGGAGCCTGTAGTGGTTATTTGGCTTAGAGAAGTTGAAACACCTACTTTTCTCTCGAATGCTCACCGCCAAAATGTTCGTGTTTATGAATTCACTATTTTTGATAATGGTGGCGGAATGATTCCGCAGGATTTGAAGAAGTTTGGTATTTACCTTGCTTCTAGTAAGAGTGAGAAGCTTAGGCAGACTCGTGGTTCTCAGGGTTTTGGTGCTCCTTCAGCATTTACAGATGCTCAGAATACTACTGGGAAGCCTATTACTGTTGTTAGTAAGCATTACTCTAGGGATAAGGCTACTGTTGCTAGTTTTTTCACAACTACCAAGAACACTAAGGACTATGTTATACATCCTAGGAACGTGGAGCCACCTTTTCCTTATGGTACTTTTGTTAAGCTTTACTACTTGAATATTATGTATAAGAGAGGTTATGCAGATGTTTATGTTGAGAGAGCAGCATTGTTAAATGCTCATGTAACCATTGTGTTTATTGATCCGTATAATGAGATTCATGTTTATCCTAGGAGGGTTTCAGAGTTTCCTCCGGAACCTAAATATGCTAAACCTCATCCGGCTTCTGTAAATATTGGTGAGTTTCAAGATTTGCTTAGAGATACTAAACAGAGAACACTTCTTTCGTTTTTATCCAAAACTTTCTCTAGAATGAGTAGTGAAAAGGCGAAAAAAATTATTGAAGAAGCTAATGAAGAATTGAAGAAGCTAGGGTTACCCTTAATAGCGAAAAACACAGATCCCAAAAAATTGACGAAGAAACAAATAGAAGTACTCTTTAAAGTTTTTACCTCGCAAAAATATCTTGCTCCATCTAAAGACACGGTTGTTCCGGTTGGTGCTGAGGTTTTCAAAAAAGTTGTTAAAGAAATGCTTAAGCCTGAGTTTGTAGAAGCCGTTACAAGGCCGCCAACTAGTGGTAAAGGTCTAAGCTATGTTGTTGAAGCATGTATTGCGTATGGCGGTGAGATACCTTATACTACATCTTCATCGCAGGTTTTATGGAGATTTGTTAATCGTACACCTAAGCTTCGAGATAATAGTGATTGCGCTATATGGAAGGCTGCCGCCTCCGTCAATTGGAAAAACTATAAACTTGATGTTTTTGAGAACGGCTTACCTAGAGGCCCGGTCAGGCTTTTCGTTCATGTTGCAGGCCCTTTTGTTCATGTTATGTTTAAAGGTCAGAGTAAGCAGGCTTTAGCAGAGGATAAGCTGCTTATAAGAGAAATTAAATTAGCATTGGAAGAAGTAGCCAGAAAATTGCGATCCTACATTACTGGAAAGGAGACCGCTGAGAAAAAGGCAAAAAGAGCATATGTGTTGTCTAAATACGCTGAAAAGTTTGCAAAAAGCCTGTATAACATTTTAAAAACAGATATAGAATTCGATGGTAGCATTGATCCAGAAACGCTCTTAAGAAAAATGAAGTCCTCAATCGAGGGTGTTGAAGAAACATTAGAAAAAGTTGCAATTGTCGAGGCCAGCGGAAGTTAGGTGAGAAGTCATGTCTACGAAAAAGAGAAGAGGACGCACAAAACTTGCTGATAGGAAACCTGTTTGGGAACTTGATAAGTTATTAAGACGTGTAAGAGAACTTCGCGAACAGCTGGCTAAGAGAAGAGAACGTTTAGGAAAACTACCTCCTAACGTGATGGTTGTAGAAGAACTGCCTGCAGAAGAGGTTCACAGAAGAATTCATGAAGTTGCTAGGCAATTGTATATGCAGATCGAGGAAACCGGAAGACCTGTCTTCGAAATCCCTGCAAGAACATCAGACAATATTATATACGACGAAGATCACGATATGTTACTTTTAGGTCAAAAAAGGATAAGAAGAGTTTTCCATAGTTTAGCTAGTGTGGCGGATGCAACACGCACTATAAGAATTTTGGAAATAATACATGAGTTGATTGAAGAGGGAATACATGCAACGAAACGAGAAATATTTTACAATGATGTCAAGCTTTTTAAAGAACAGAGATTCAGCGACAATGTTATAGAGGATATAGCTGCTATGCTCGGAACCACGCGTAATAGTACGCATGTTGTTGCAGCGGCAAAGGGCGCTGCCATAGGTAGACTTGTAATTAGAGATTCAGGAGACGTTATAGATTTGACTAAGCTTGGAAGCGGTGGATGGGCGATAACTCCGTTTTTAGATCAAGTTGAGATTCTTGAAAGCGATGCTGAGCTAGTTTTAGTTGTGGAAAAAGATGCAGCTTTAATTCGTCTTGCTGAAGCAAAATATTGGAATAAGCTGCCATGTATTATTATAACTGGTAAGGGTTCTGCGGACATCGCTACTAGAGCTTTTCTAAGAAAACTTGTAAAGGAGCTTAAGATTCCAGCTTTTGCGCTTGTTGATAGTGACCCTTATGGGCATTACATTTTTTCGGTTTATTTAAGAGGTAGTAAGAAGCTTAGCTATGAAAGCCCGTTTCTTGCAACTCCGGAAATTAAGTTGTTGGGTGTTTTGAGTAAAGATCTTGACGAGTTTAAAATTCCCAAAGAAGTTAGACTTCCGATGACAAAGGCAGACATAGAGAGAACAGAACAGTTACTTAAGGAACCATTTGTCCAAAGAAATAAGAAATGGGTTAGAGATCTTGAATTGATGCTTGAGAGAAAGGAAAAAGCGGAAATACAGGCATTGGCTAGTCATGGCTTTAAATATTTGACTGATCAGTATCTGCCAGTAAAAATAGAAACTGGAGACTGGATATAACAATTTTCGATCTTAAAATAAGATAGATGTAAGTTCACCTTGTTAAGATTCTATGGGTCTTAGTATGGAGAATTTTTCTCTTTTATACTCCCTTCTTACTTTTGATAGGAACCTATAAACTGTGCCGTGTGGGGCTCCCTCTATAAGCATCATTATAGCCTTTTTAGCTATTCTAATCCATTCATAGTCGCCTATTAATGTAACTGTTCGTCCGTATATAGATAAACTGACTCCTGTTGTTTCTTCGATTATTTTTCTGGTTTTTCCGTTTTCTCCTATGATTCTCCCTTTTACTCTTCTCAGGGAATTTTTGGATCTCCCAGTGAACTGTGAAATATCGATTATCTCAATTAGCTGGCCATCTTTTAGGAGTCTTTTTGCTCTTTCCGGACTGAATCCTCTACCTATCGCTAATATCACGTCCCTAGCTTTCCAAGCAGCAAGAGGGTCGTCTGTTTTTGGAGTGCTTTCTATGATAACCTCTCCTGTTCTACTGTCTACTGTAATTTTTGTTTTTGTCTCTTTTTCTAGATACTTTTTTACTTCTCCGCGCTTACCTATGACTACGGCTATTCTTTCTTTTGGTACCTTTACGAATTCCCTACTGATCATGACTCACTCACCTGTAACGTATTTGTATGCCTCTTCTAACGCTGGAACATCAACGCCTAAATTTTTAAAATATTTTAAAAGGTTTTTAAGGTCTCTCATCAGAAATTCCTGGGAGAGAGGATGATTCAAAACAACGGACTGCGCCATATCAATTAATACAGGGTTCTCGTTCCATAGAAGAACATTATACTCACTTAGGTCTCCGTGAACTAGGTTAGCAAACTTATATAGTCTTTTTACATATTCTAGCAAAATGTTAAATATTTTTTCGGGATCCTCCGGGGGACTTTCCCTCATAATTGGTGCTGGAACACCATCTTTGCCGATAAACTCCATGACTAGCACATTTCCGCGGACTGCGGTTGGTTTGGGTACTCGTACTCCTGCTTCGTATGCTCTTCTCAAATTTTTATATTCTTTTTCAGCCCAAGCTACAATTAACGCTCTCATGGTTTTCTTTACGCTCTTAAATCGAGGATCGCCATAAATATACGTCCACATGGTTTTTTTGAATTCCGACGTTGCACTCTTATATATTTTTACGGCATATTCTTTACCTCTTTCGCCCGTTGCCCAGTAGACGTTAGCTTCTTTCCCAGTACTTATAATACCGTGAAGTGTTTCAAATATTCCCCTGTTAACGAACCAGTAAAGTGTAAAAAGCGTGGATCTATCAAAGACGCCTTCAGAAATTTTTAGATCTTCTATGCTTTTGGTTCTTTTTTCTCTACGACTTAATTTCCTTTCTAATTTCCTCATTCTCTTCTCGTAGTCTTTCAAAATAACCCTCACCACTAGAATTTAAGCAGCCCCTTCTCTTCTAGCCACCTAGCTTGAGCCTTTGTATATCTCCAAGTAATGTCTCCTCTTGTTTCAAACTGCCAGTCCCAGGGCGCAACTACAACAATGTCTCCTTCCTTTATCCATATTCTTTTTCGCATTTTCCCTGGTATTCTGCATAATCTGGTGTATCCGTCGACACACTTTACTCTAACTTTATCTCCGCCCAGCATTTGAATAACAACCCCAAGAACCTCTCCAGGTCCTGGCAATGGTACTTCTCTAACTTCTGTTGGCTCTTCTATCCTTTTCCTTTTAGGCATTTTCATTCCTCTTTAAAATGCTATATTACTCTTTTTTCATTATTTTGGGGAGTAGATAAAGTTTTCCCTTAAGTTTTATGGCTTCTATTTCTTCCCCCTCTGTAACTTCAAACGGAATGTCATCTTCATCGATTTCCAGAGAAGAATAATTTTGTAGATTCATAAGTATTACATGTTTTTTAGATACGGAGACAACCATAAATCTTTCGACTTTGTCCTGTATAATGTTTTTCACATCTTCTCTCCAGAAAATTTTGATTGGAAGCTTTTCTTCCCTACCTGATATAACGTTAAATACTTTTAATTTCCCTCTAGAAGGTAGATCATCTAAAATAAGGAGAACTTGTTTATTAACTTGGAGGAGATCTCCTTTCTTAAAGGGCAGGAGTCTAACGGAGAATGTTTGTTGATATACGTTTTTACTTGTCTGTCTATCTTTACTTACTATTTTCCTGGTTTCTACGACCTTTGCCCCTAAATCGTCACGTAATTTATAGGCAATCATGCGTGCAATCCTGTTGGACCCGAAGTAGATATCTATTCCGCCTCTGGTTTTCTTGATTTTTGTTATAAATGCTTCATCGTCTTTTTCCCTTTTGCT
Source organism: Candidatus Odinarchaeota archaeon (assembly GCA_021158895.1). GTDB lineage: Archaea > Asgardarchaeota > Baldrarchaeia > Baldrarchaeales > DXJG01 > DXJG01. The sequence continues at coordinate 5,966 of JAGGSW010000083.1, forward strand.
GAGGATGTTTTCAGCAAGTTGCAGAGTAGTGCTTAAGGCTTTATCTACCTTCTCTGGTTCCCCTCTAAGTTGAATGATGGCTTTGAAGTATTCTCTAGTCATTTGTGCACATTTCTGACACACTGTGAAATGCAGATGTAGTTTAAGGGTTTTTCTTTCCTCGTAGACTGGAAGATTTGGGGACGGCTTCCCTACACCTACAACCTCGATTACAGCGGTAATTGCGTCTTTCTCTCTTTTTTCAAAATTGATACTTCCAAACGATATCTCTACTTTTCCATGTTTTTCAATAATGTACGGCGCTTTTTTTTGTAATATTTTTTGAACAACATCCTCCAACTCGTATGTTTTTACTCTTACCCATTTGTCACGGTGTTTAAAAGCAAGGCATTTACGGCAAATATCAACTTTAACGTCATTGACATCGAACAGGGAGTAAAATTTGCGATAACATTGGATGCATAAGCCGTTAATGATTTCATTCTTATCAAGAGGTTTACCGCATTCAATGCAAAAAAGTTTTTTTCGATTCGAAGACATGTATTAACACCTAGAATATTAGTTAATTCTTAAATGCGTGATGCAAATATCAAAATGTTAGAAGAAAAGTCGTGATTATATCATTTTTATTATTTGGACGTGAGGTATTCCAGCAATTTTTATGACTGCTTCTTCTATTATAAGCCCTTCTTCAATTAATTTTCTGACGATATTTTCACCAACTACGTTCGCTATAGTTGCTTCTTTAATAGCATCTACGCCCTCTTTAATCGAAACTAGCTGTCCTCCATAAAAATCTTCCTTAACATGTAACCTTAGCTTTCCTTCCTCAAATTTCTTACCCAATAAGTTCTCATCGCACACCGCTACAACTACTTCCTTTTGAACCCGCCTAACTTTGAGGTAGACACGCATATTATGTGCACCATTATAATTTAGGTTATAGGGGCTTTATTGAGGTTCGTGCACCGCAAGCTTCGCAAACAAGGAACCAGAATCTTCCTTCTCTAACAATTCTGGTGTCTGGTTTTTTACAGACTGGACAAATAACATATAATTGTGCATATCTCCTAACAATTTCGTTTAATACATGATTTGAGAACTGTCCTTTAAACACGGCTCTTGTACCTTCAATTTCACCTGCCGTTGCTAGTTCTCTGAGGAAGAATTTTAAAACATGTTTAACGTCTCTGTTAAGCGTATCAGCGATCTCCTTAAAGTTTTGAATTAATGTTCTTTTACCCTCTATGAAACTGATGACCTTCGGTATTTCAAACCTCCTTCGTTCAAATACCTCTTTTGGTAGTTGAGCATATGCTTCATCTAACAGTTTCTCGTAGTCGTATTTTTCCATTACTTTTCACACTCCAACTTTTCTATAGTGATTTGGCTTGTTTTCATAGATTTCTCCTCTATTCATAAGGATGCGTAGCACCTTTTGAAGATTTTCCTCGGAGGGATTACCAAGTTCTCTAATCAATTCTCTTATATGGACTCCTTCACCTCTATCTAAGCGTTCAACAGCGTCTAAAACATCTACTTCAGATATTTCAACCTGTTTGCTCTTTAATCTTTCCAATTTATCGTACATAATTTCCAATTCTCTTAAAATTTCCCAATTAGGATCATCAATTCTAACAATTATCTCAGGCACTATATAGATTTCCTCTCCAAATTCACGGACCCTACCAAATATGTCGACAATATCGCCTTCATTACATTTTTCGATTAATGTAACGTCTTCTCTCCATGCCTTTGCCCTAATTGTTTCCGTACCATCGTCAAGAACCAGAAAACCGTATGACTTGTCTTCATTTACAAATTTTCTAACTACTGTCGCAAGAACTCTAACTCTACTAACATTTCTCCCATCATAAGTAACGAACGTCCTTTTTCCATTTTCTTCGATGAATTTTCCTCTCACAATATCTTCAATGTGAAGCTTAACAGCGGGTGTACGTTTCCTAATATTTTAAACCTCCATTTTACGTTTGAGCACGTGAAATTAAGTCTTCAGCGGTTTTTTGCGCAAGTTCTATAACTTTGTTTTCATCTAAAACTTTGACCTTGCCATTTTCCATTAAAATCTTCCCGTCAACAATAACAGTACATACATCATCGCATTTAGCTGCATAAACCAAATGAGATACAATATTATGCAAAGGAACTAGTCTAGGTTTCTTCAGATCAAGAATTACTATGTCTGCCTTCTTGCCAACTTCCAAGGTCCCTATATCCTTGTCAAGAAGCAGAGCTTTTGCGCCTCCAATGGTTGCCATTTCTAATACTTCAGTAGCGGGGGTAACTGTTGGATCGAAACTATGAGCTTTGTGGATTATAGCGGATACTTTCATCTCCTCAAATATATCTAAGCAATTATTGCTAGCAGCTCCGTCGGTAGCTAACCCTACAGTCACCCCGTTCCTTAACATTTGAGGAATCGGAGCGATTCCGCTGGCAAGCTTTAAATTACTTACAGGATTATGAGCTACTTTAACTCCTCTCTCCGCAAGAATTTTTATTTCTTTTTCAGAAACCCACACAACGTGAGCAGCTAAAACATTGGAATCTAAAATACCAAGTTCATCGACATATTCAATAACTCCTTTACCTTTTAGATCAATGCCAAAAGTATCTTCAATCTTCTTAACTTCATCTTTGGTTTCAGCTAAATGGATATGTATACCGACACCATATTTTTCAGCTGTTTCCTTAACCTTCTGTAAGTATTCTGGAGAGCACGTGTAGGGTGCATGTGGACCAAACATCGTGGTCACTCGTCCGTCGCCTAAACCTTGGCACGTCTTAATAATTCTCTCGGCTTCCCTAAGATCTCTTTCCCCTTTTTCCGCGTTGCCAAGTTCAATCATACCGTGAGAAATAACAGCTCTAATACCGCTTTCTATAACAGCTTTTGCCGCCTTATCCATGTAAAAATACATATCGGCAAAAGCTGTTATACCGGATTTTAACATTTCTAAACATGCAAGTAAAGTACCTACATAAATATCCTCAGGTTTCAAATGAGCTTCAACAGGCCAAATTTTTTGGGTTAACCATTCACTAAGAACCATATCATCGGCATAACCTCTAAGCAAAGTCATAGCAGCATGTGTATGACAATTAACCAAACCTGGAAGAACCACCTTACCTTTACCGCCAATAATCTCGTAACCGCTATACTTACCTTTCAGCTCGCTTTCTTTACCTACATCAACTATTCTATCATCCTCAACCACAACAACTGCATCTTCCAAGATCTCGTCGGGACGAACAACGACGAAACTACCTTTAACAACAAATTCCATTTATATACCACCTCACAATGGGTTTCCATCCAAAGTACGATAATAGCATGTATTTAATCGATCTTAAAAACATTAAGGCTTACATACAAAGATAAATCAACATAACATTTAACACCTCCACGATCTAGTTTTTTAGGACATGCAACATAACTAATTTAACTTCATGTAGTTCTAAAATATTGGAAAGAGGAAAACAGTAGGGGGTTAAAATGGGGAACAGCATAGTGAAAGATCCAAGTCTAGTAGATAAGGGAAAACTGAAGATAGAATGGGTAGAAAATTTTATGCCTATCTTAAAGGAAATAAGAAGTGCCTTTGAGAAGGAAAAGCCTTTTAAAAATAAAACAATAGCAGCTATACTTCATTTAGAAGCAAAAACTGCAGCATTGTTAAGGGTTTTGGCGGATGCAGGTGCAACAGTTGCAACAACTTCGGCAAACCCGGAGACTACCGATGATTCCGTAGCTGCAGCCTTAGCAGAGCATCCAAATATACATGTTTATTCATGGCGTGGAGAAACCGTCGAAGAATACTGGGAAAATATAAACAGAGTTTTAGACCATAAACCTGACATAATCATTGATGATGGAGCGGATGGAATGGTTTTGGTTCACCAAGAAAGAACTGAACTACTAGACGGGATAATAGGAGGATGTGAAGAAACAACTACTGGAGTAACTCGAATAAAAAATCTAGAAAGGGAAAGAAAGTTAAAGTTTCCAGTTATAGCTGTAAACGATGCAAAAATGAAGCATCTGTTTGATAATCGATTTGGAACAGCTGAGTCATCTATATTTGGAATTTTAAATGCAACTAATTTAATGATAGCAGGTAAAACAGTGGTTGTAGCTGGTTTTGGATGGTGTGGACGTGGCTTAGCTAGCAGATTAAAAGGAATGGGTGCAAAAGTAATTGTATGCGAAGTTGACCCTATTAAAGCTTTAGAAGCCTGTATGGAAGGCTATCAAGTCATGAAAATGATCGATGCAGTAAAACAAGCAGACATAGTAATTACGGTAACAGGAGTTAACAAAGTAGTAAGAAAGGAACATTTTGAAGTTGCAAAAGACAAGTGTATATTCTGCAATGCTGGTCACTTTGATGTCGAAGTTTGCATCCCAGACCTTGAAAAACTAGCAGTCAAAAAGAAGAAAACAAGGTATTTTGGTTTACCATACAACGATTACCTCGTTGAAGAATACGAGTTAAAAGATGGAAGAAAGCTCTATTTGCTAGCTAAGGGTAGACTTGTAAACATCGTGGCTGGACAGGGTCACCCAGCTGAAGTTATGGACTTTAGTTTTTCACTTCAAGCACTATCAGCAAAATACGTACTAGAAAATCACAGTAAATTAGACCCCAGGGTCTATAAAGTTCCCGATGAAATCGACAAAAGGGTGGCAGAACTAAAGCTTAAATCGATGGGAATAGAAATCGATCGATTGACTCCTGAACAGGAAGAATACATAAAAAGTTACAAACTTGGAACTTAAGCGTCAAAAATGTTATAAAATACATGGACCCTGCTCATGAGCCTTCATAAGCAAAATAATTCATTCAAGAGAATAGGAATAAGCAAACTAACAAGTCTTATCCATATTTTATTTACTTTGCCACCGAATTCGGAAGAATATCTAAAAGAAAATGACTTCCTAGAATTTGATATAAACGTTGATAAGTGTAATTTAATCTTATTCTAATTCATGTAAAATAGAATTAGTTTGGTTTATTCTATGTAGATGGCGTCTCTCACGATTTTTTCGCATTGACAGTTTTTTTCTTTGGGGATGTTTTTGACGACTTCTTTAATAACTTGTCTTATGTCTTCTATTCTTTTATTAAAGAGTTCTATTACTTCTTGGTGGGAAACTTTTTCCTGTATTCCAGCGGCCCAATTTGTTACTATAGCTATTGCGGCATAGCATTTTCCAAGTTCTCTTGCCAAGACGCTCTCTGGTACATTAGTCATTCCTACAACGTCGGCGCCAAGAAGCCTATATGCTCTAATTTCCGCTGAAGTTTCGAACCTCGGTCCCTCAGTTGCTACATAGCATCCCCTTTTGTGGAAACGTACACCAAGTTTTTTGCAAGCATCAAAAATTATTTTACGTAGTTCTGGACAATAAGGCTCTGTGAAATCTATATGAATAACTTGAGTTACTGGAGGTTTATCCTCAAAAACTTTGATTGGTATTTCTCCATCGTAAAAAGTGTATGTTCTATTTTTTGTCATATCGATAAACTGATCTAGGATGACGAAGTCTCCAGGCTCCATAGCTGGGTTCAGCGACCCACATGCACTACTAGCAATAATTCTTTCAACACCAAGCATATGAAGCCCATAAATATTTGCTCTAAAATTTATTTTATGAGGAGGAACATCGTGTCCAACCTTCTCGCTCCCTGGCTTAGCATGCCTCGGTAAAAAAGCTACTTTAACTCCTTCGATCTCACCGATCTCTATACGAGGAGTTTTCCCAAAAGGAGTATCTAAAATTACATGCTCAGATTTTTCAAGCAATTGATAAAGACCAGACCCACCAATAATCGCCACCTTAACCTTACTTATCAACCTTAACCCTCCAACTACAACAATATAACATAACTTAACTCACCAATCTTTTAAATTATAACTATATGCCCTTATAGTTGAAAGCAAATTAAAATAAGAAATGCAGTACAGGTTACCTAATAACGTAATATATAAAAATGAATTATGAAACAATACAAAATACCAAACAAAAGTAAACTCCATAGGCCTCTCATAGTGGATTCCTCAATAAAAAGAATCGAAAGGAAACATTTTATATTCACAAATGAATAATTTTAAAAACAAAAAGAATTCTCCTTATTAATGAAGCATATGCAAGTTGAAACGGGCCCGTAGCTCAGTTAGAGGGAGACAATATAGGACCCGGCAAAGTAGAGCGCCGGGCTCTTATTCGTTATAGGTGAGGAGAAACCCGGTGGTCGCGGGTTCGAATCCCGCCGGGCCCGCCATTTTTAATTGGATTGTAGTTTTATTTCTAATAGGTTTGAATTCTTGTTTTGCAGTTCGAATTTGTTATATATAGGAT
>JAGGSW010000090.1 GCA_021158895.1 Candidatus Odinarchaeota archaeon
TTAATAATTTGAGGAAAATTTATACTCTACTTAGTGCCTTAATATTTGGGGATGAACTCTACTATGAAAAAAGCAGTCCAAAAGAGGTTAACTGAATATATCAATAAGGGAGAGGACAAATCCTTAGATGAAGTAGAGATCGAGGAAGTTATTAAAGAAGAAGCCACCTATGAGGTTGAAGCATCTTTCACAAATGATAATGAGAAAGAAATTGCTTCCGGTATTTTACTCTCTGTTGGTTATGATGGAACAAAAGGCTGCGCATACGCTAAATTGTATAATCCAGAAAATAGGAAGTTATTCATATGGTATGATGAAGAAAAAACCCATAGACCATATCTCTTAACAGATTTAAGTAGAGAAGAGCTTGAAAAAATACCCGATGTTATAAATCATAAGGGTTTAATAGGTTTTGGAGAAGTGGAAAAATACGATCCACTTAGGGATCAATGGGTAAAAATGACTAAGGTTATTGCCGATGATCCACTTTCTATTGGTGGTAAGCCTAACTCACTTAGGGAACTTCTTCCTTCAGACCAATGGGGTAAAAGAGCATGGGAAGCAAAAATAAGGTATCATCACTGTTTCACATACGATAATAATCTGATTCCAGGCATGCCATATATTGAAAAGAATAAAAGGTTACAATTAATTGAAGTAAAAATTCCCGAGAATGTCAAAGAAAATCTTTTTAACCTCCTGAAAAGCGAGGACATTGAATATGGTGATATTTTAGACAGGTACTTACCCGTATTTCTTTACCCAGTTCCTCATATTGATAGAGTAGCTATTGACATTGAGGTTTTTACACCCGAGTTAGATAGAATTCCAGATTCTAAGGAAGCCGAATATAATATTATTTCAGCCGCATTCGCATCAACAGACGGTCTAAACAAGGTTTTTGTCTTAAGACGTGCAAATCTTGAAAATTCTAAAAAAGTTGAAGATTTACCTAGCAATGTTGAAATTATTTATTTCGTAGTAAAAAAGAAAATGATTAAAAAATTTTTAAACATAATTAATCGATATCCTATAGTTATTACATTTAATGGAGACAACTTCGACTTAAGATATCTTTACCACAGAGCAATTAGGCTCGGATTTAAAAAAGAAGAAATACCTATCGAACTTACCAAGGATGAAGCCCATGTAAAATATGGTGTCCACATAGATTTGTATAAATTCTTCTATAATAATGCAATTAAAGTGTATGCGTTTGGTAATGCCTACAAGGAAGTTACATTGGACACAATAGCAAAAGCTTTGCTAGGCACCAGTAAAGTTGAGATAGAGAAGCCCATATCAGAACTTTCACTAGAAGAATTAGCACACTACAACTACCAAGATGCAAAAATAACCTTAGATCTTACAACTTTCAACGACAACCTAACATTAAAACTTATCATATTGTTAACGAGAATCTCGCGTCTACCCATGGAAGATCTTGTTAGACAAGGTGTATCCAGTTGGGTTAAAAGTCTTTTCTACGCTGAACATAGAATACGAAACTATTTGATCCCCAGACCAGAGGAAATAACAGGACTAAAGGGAACCGTTGATACAACCCCGATCATTAAAGGCAAAAAATATAAAGGCGCTATAGTTGTTGAGCCAAAACCCGGAGTACACTTTAATGTCGTCGTATTAGATTTCGCGTCCTTGTATCCATCAGTTATTAAGAAGTATAATCTTAGTTACGAAACTGTTAGATGTGTTCATCCAGAGTGTAGAGACCAGAAGGTTCCTGAAACCAACCATTGGGTATGTAAGAAACGTAGAGGATTAACTTCTCAGATAATAGGTTTCTTAAGAGACATAAGAGTTAAATGGTTTAAACCTATGAGCAAAAACAAGAATCTGCCTGATGAAGTACGAAATTGGTATTCAGTAGTTCAGCAAGCACTCAAAGTGTTTATTAACGCATCCTATGGAGTTTTTGGTGCAGAACATTTCCCCTTCTACTGCCTACCAGTGGCGGAAAGCACTGCGGCGATAGGGAGATATGCGATTATGAAAACTATTAAAAAGGCTAAGGAACTTGGAGTGGAAGTAGTGTACGGTGATACTGATAGTGTTTTTCTAAAGGAACCTGGCGAAGAGAAGATTAGAGAATTGATTAGGTGGAGTAGTGGAGAACTTGGAATCGAATTGGATGTTGATAAAGTTTACAGGTATTTGGCTTTATCTCAGAGGAAGAAGAACTATCTGGGAGTATTTAATGATGGAAGTGTTGACATTAAAGGTTTGACAGGTAAAAAGAGAAACACACCAATATTTCTTCAAAAAGCCTTTATGGAAGTTGTGAGAGTGTTAGGAGAAGTAAAATCTGTGGAGGATTTTGAAAAAGCTAAGGAAAAAATACGAGAAATAGCACAAGAATGTTACAGAAAATTAGAAGAAAGAAAATACTCACTTGAAGAACTAGCTTTCAAAGTGCAACTTACTAAGCCATTGAAACAGTATGTTAAAACGACACCTCAGCATGTGAAAGCTGCAAGAATGCTTGCAGCTCAAGGAAAAGACATAAGACCTGGCGATATAATAACTTTTGTGAAAACTAGAGGGGTACCTGGTGTTAAACCTGTTCAATACGCCTCAATATATGAGATAGATATAGAAAAATACAAAGATCACATAAGGACTACATTTGAGCAGATTCTGGACGCGCTAGGAATAGATTTTAGCGAAATTGTTGGCATACGTAGTCTTGACATGTTTATCTAACTTTTAACATGCTAAAAATTAGTTAATCCTCTATTTTAGGTTATCATTCTTCCGCATTTATAGCAGAATTTGGCATCCGAAGGTAACTGAGTACCGCAATACATACAGAATTTTGTTTCCGAAGTATAACTTTCATTGTGACCCTTTGTTGATAAGTTAACTTCTCTTGATGACTCAATGTTTTGAAAGAGAGGTCTTAAATCCGTAGAGCTCTCTGTTTGGTGATTTTGTTCAGATATATGGCTTATTTGAGGAATTTCAATCTTCTCTTCAGAAATTTCTGAGCGAAAATGTCCTTTAGCATATTCTATTATTCTCTTATGAAATTCTTCCTTCAGTTTACGGTAATCTTCATGAGTTAATCCTAATAGTTCTAAAGCTTTGTCACGATTTATACATCGCTTTTCTAGGCTACAACAATAAGCTAAGCTCCCGTAACAGGTTAAAGCCATAGCCTTTTCTATAACAGATTTGAAAATAGGTTGTATTCTTTCTCTACCAATAATTAAATCACTGCCATCCACTTTGATTTCAACTAAACTCTGATTTAAAAGCGCTCTTAGAACTTTTTCAGCAGGATAAACTCTACCACGAATAATAATAGTTCCTTTGGCCTCCGAAGTTTCTTCCATTACTTAACCACCAGTTTTAGGTTACTAAGCCAATATAATTAAAATTTTGTATTACACAATTTGTCTTAATGAAATTTGTATAAAGCTAAACTTATATAAATCTCTTATTAAATGTGCTTTCCATATTTTTAAAACGGAAATAGCCTTATCAAAATCGAACATATGTATTTATCTAGAATATAGGAGGGACCTTTTGGTGAGAAAAAGGTTAATATCCTGCCCAAAGTGCGGATATCAATTTGATATTTCTTATGCAAGAGCATTTGCATGCCGCGGGTGCCCATCCTCAGCCATAGGAGACTGCGGTTATATTAAATGTCCAAAATGTGGATATGAATTCCCATATCCCACCTATTAATTCAAGATAGTTCAATTTCAGTTTATGTTCCTTCTTTTGAGGCAATAAACTCTGCAACGCTGACATTACCCTCCTTTCTAACAACGACTCTGGGTATTTCTTCTTTTCTGTCTATCTCCATATGAGTTATAAGGAAAATCTGTTCGAACCCTTCATCTTCAACTAGTTGATCAACCACTTCTTTCCTCCTAGAAACATCTAATCCACCAAGTGGTTCATCCAAAAGTACACAGCGGATTCTTGGTATCTTTTGTGGGCTTTCTTTCAGAGGCTTTATTCTAGACATTGTTTTGGAAATACCAAGTCGTAGAGCTAATCCTACTGCAGTTCTGTCCCCAAAACTTAGCATATCTTTACTTTTAACTATGCCATCGCTTTCATCTAACACTGTTAACAATATTCCTGAACCTCTTTCGCCAGTTGGTTTAGTTGGGACTAAGTCGACATTTGAATATTGTCCACAGGTAAACCTTAGTAAATAGCTTGCCGCGGTGTGCTTTATGGTTCCTAGAAGTCTTTTTTGTACAACCCATTGGGAGAGGAAGTTCTTCATTAAGACTCTTCTAAGATGCATGAGATGCTGTAGAATCTTTTTGTTTTCTTTGATTTCTTTATCTATTTTTATCATTTCCTCTTTTTCTCTTCGCAATTCGTCCATATCTCTTTCTATTTTGCTAATATCTTCAATTAATTTATTGGCTTCGGTTTCTTTTCTTGCATATTCTTCGTTAAGGCTAATAACGTATTGATGAAGTTCCTTTAAATTCTTGAAATTAAATTTGGCAAGCATTTCTTGAACATCGGTGTATCCTTCTTTACTTAGCATTTCCTTAAGTTTATTCTTCAGATCTGTTAGATTCTTTTTGTTGTTTTCAAGTTCTTCCAATCTTTTTTTCAGCAGCTTTAGATTGCTTTTCTCAACCAATATTTTTTCTTTTCCGATACGTGTTTTACTGCGTTCCTCCTCTAAAACATTTCTTTTTTTGACTAGGTTTTCGATAGTTGAGTTGTTTTCCTCTATTTCCCTTTCATAACGACTTACAATGTCTTCCATTTTCTCTTTAGATAGCGGTGTTCCGCATATTGGGCATCGATATTCAAATTCTCCTTCTTCAACTTTCTCTGCCTTTTGTAATTTGCTGATTTTATCTTTTAGTTCCCTGTTGAGTCCATGTAGTCCACCTATTTCTTCGCTTAGCTTACGAAGCTGCTTTTCAATGTTTTCAAGTTCTTTTAGTTTTTCTTGAAGTAATTGGTCTCTCTTGCTTATTTCGTCGTCTAAAACTTTCATTGAGATTTCGCAGGTTATACCCATGTTCTTTGCAGATTCCTCTATGTTCTTACTCATCGATACCAATTGTTTCTGGAAGTCCTCAATGCGAACCATGGTGGCTTCTATTTCTCTGATAAAATTAGGGTTAGGTAGTTCATTTATTTTTGTTTTCAATCCTTCTAGTTCACTTTTCCTTTCTTTCAGCCTTGATTTCTTACTTTCTAACTCGTCGTTCTTTTCTTTAAGCTGTTTTTCTATTCTTTCGATCGGAACATATTTGCTTTGCAGTTCATTGAGCTTTTCGTTTAAAAGATTCTCCTCCTTTTTTAGTACATCATTTACTTTTTCCAAAAGATCTAAACTATATACTTTTGAAATTAGTTCTCTTAGACTTGCTGGGGATGCAACTGCTAGTTCGTTAACTTCGCCTTGCCGCACCATAACTGTACTAAGGGCTTGTTTGTAATCTATTTGGAGAACTTCTTGCATTTTTTTGCTGACTTCCCCAGATTTGGATGCAATATCAACGAATTTTCCTTTGCTTTCGTCATATTGATATAAAACTACTTGCATGCCTGCACTTCTATCATAGGATCTATCTATTAGGTACCTTTTTCCATCAACTTCAAATTCAACCATTACACGACAGTACCTTTCTCCAAATTTAATTAAGTCTTCGTTTTTTACTCCAATAGCTGTTGGTCCCCATAAAGCCCATATGATAGAGTCAAGAATAGAAGTTTTTCCGGTGGAATTTGGCCCTTCAATTAAAATTAACCCTCTTGGGAAAACCTTGTTTTCGTTTGGTAAAATCAACTTTTTGTAAGGTTTAAAATTTATTAATTGAATCCTGCGTATTCTCATTTTAATTCTCCTCAAAGGAATTCATCTAATGTTCCCTTCTTTGGCATTACACGTTTTATTTCTTTTTTCGGTGTCTTTTCGGATGCTTTCTGTACTTCCTTAGATATTTTGTCTTCACTTGGCTTACCTAGAGCTTCTTTGATTGCTTTGGCAGCTAGTTTAACAAGTAAGTTGATGTCGTATCCTTCTTCGATTTTTTGGGTTTTTAAAAATTCTTTGAAGTCTTTTTCAGGGTCTTCTATTAAATATTCCTTTTCCTCTGCTATGTAGGCTGGAGCAGTCCAAGTTTTTTCAACATTTTTCCAATCCCATACGAATTGAGCAATGTTAAATTTATTGTCTTCAAATAGCTGCTTCCTCAGATATTCAAGCATTGAGTTAATTTTCCAAAGTGATGACATTAAAGTTCTTCCTTCGAAAACAACTTTGACTCTGGCGGCTGTAAATGGATCCCAACCAGATTGAAGACCGTATTCAGCTAATTTTGATAAAACCGTGTTTTTAATGTTTTCAGGGGTATCGCTGGTGTCTATTTTAATTTTATCGACTATCATGGGTCTCGGAGATTTTATCGGTATTTTACGAATTAAGGGCTTTTCTCCTTCTTCAACTTGAACTATAAGAAAACCCTTTTCATCTTCATATTCGTCAAATCTCCATCGTTCAGTGCTTCCAGCATACCATGCATTTTCACTCAATTTCTCCATTTTGTGATTATGGCCTAAGGCTATGTAATCGTAGTCAAGCTCCAAAATTCTTTTGTTTAAAGTATTATCAAGAATCATACCGTGAGCAACTGCAATGTTTGGGCCTTCACCTATTTCAGGTTTCTGAATATTCACGATCCAAGCGTTAAATAATTCAGTAGCTTGAGATTTACGTAAAATATCTGGATTTATATAGGGGAAAGCGTAAATATTCGTATCTTTGATTTTAAACTTTAGAGGGATCTTTTTTATGAGAGCGGTTCTTAAATCCCAGGTGGTTGCTGCAAATATGTAGTCTTCAAACACGATTTTTAATGTGTCAAGGGTTGAGGATCTGTAGCCCATAAATGAACCGTGATTTCCATCAATAACGACCATGGGGATTTTTGTTTCTTCAAAAAACTCTTTTAAAGTTTTATAGACAAGTTCTCTTGCTACTTCGGGCGGCGGATGAGGATTTCTATCCCAAGGAGAGTCAAAAAGATCTCCTGCATGTATAATGAGGTCAATTTCGTCTTTTCTATCTGAAATTTCTTTAAGTATCTTCTTCCATGCATCGTAAAAATCGTTTTCAATAAGTCTTATTTTCCTTTCTTCAATCCATTCAAATTTCACACCTGTTGTTGGCCGATGGCCAAGATGTGTATCAGATATATGCGCAATTGTTACCATAAAATCACCAATTATAGTCCTCTTTCCCCGAGAACTTTCTCTCTTAACTTGTATTTTTCTTTATCTTTTTCAAAAATGTCGTCAAATTTCGGTATACGTAGAGGAATAGGCATTTCTCTGTAGCTGGCAGTTAAAATAGCTTCTCCTCTATTCATAACCTTAAATTCTCTCTCAAAACCACTAATATTTATGCTAGCGTTTTTTATAGCTGCTCTTATCTCTTCGTCGTTCCCAAGTTTGAGGTTTATTTCGGTATTCATATTGCTTAGGATAGTGTTGTCAATTGCAGTTACTTGCTGGGAAATTACTATTAATCCTATGCGGAACTTCCTTCCTTGACGAGCTATATCTTTGAAAATGGACTCTCCTTTCATAAGTTGAGGGTTGAGTATGGATGGCGCTTCTTCGACTGTTATCATAACTACTGGGAGTTCTTTAACTTCTTTAAGTGTTAATCCTTCTTCTCCTCTCATTTTAATGTAGAGTCGTTTCGCTTTTTCCCTAAATTTATCCATAAATATTTTAGGGAGTCTTCCGTAGGCGTTTCTTTCAAATTCAGACCAACTTGTGGAAGATTTCATAGCTCTTCTCAGGTCAAAGAGAGTCCTTGTTACAACTGTGGTGAATAGAAACTGTTCTAAGTCGCTTAGAAGACTCGTGTTGACAACTAGGATTCTACCAGATTCTAAAGCCTCTATAATCTCTGTTAATAGCGATTCACCTGTTTCAATAAATATGGGAGACCTCTGCAAAAATCTAAGCCTTCTCTGGACTGCTTTAACGGTTACACTAGGGTGCCCCAGAGCTCCTTCGCCCTCTTCTATTCTAAATATTTCACTTAACCATCTGTCACCCCATTTGTTGTAAGCTGATATTAGGAAATCTGCCTGTTGAGGTGTAACCTCTCTAATACTTAAAATGTCATGTGGCGTTATTTCACTCCACAAAATTCTTATTGCTCTAGCATAGGGTCTAACTCTGCGAGCAGCGGCTGCAAGATACGGAGTTAAGTAATAAAAGTCTCCAATTATATTTCTCCTAACTTCGTCATCCATCATATCAACTATGTCTTGAATACCTCGCTTATCTATACCAAGAGCAAATTCGTCGTGAGGATCGATGGCAACCATCGACACTCTATGCGCACTAGATAATCCCTTTTTGTATGCTTCTAGATTAATGTCAATACAGCTTTTGATTAGGACTTCAACTAGATTTGATTTTCCGGCTCCTGTTGTGCCAAAAATTCCTAGATGACTTGGTAAGAAGCTTAATGGAATATATACAGGAACATTTAATTCATTTTCTCCAGCTAAAAGGTTACCAACATAAAGTTCCCCTTTAACTTGGCTGGATAAAACCTCTCTAAGTATTTTATCCGTTACTCCAGGAATTGGTCTATATACTATAGCTAAATGTTCTGGTAACCTTCTTGGTAACCTAAATGTCCAGTTGTTACCAGTTTTTTCAGCATATCCTAAAAGTTTTCCAGAAATGCCAAGAAGCTTTTCTTTTTCCAAATTGGCAAAATACGCATCTCCTTCCACAAGTAAAGTTCCTGCGAGACGAGAAAGATCCGATACTCTCCTCATAATATTTTCTGCATCTAATGCCCTGAAAAGGAAAATTCTTTCTTTACCTCCACGGTTTGACGGAATTAAGAAGAGTTCACCGGCACAAACATCTTTGTTCTCAGCTATTAGAAGAAGTTCTTCTGTTGTTCCTCCAGCAAGTCTTCCAAACACCTCTCCATAGAGATTCTCTGACTCTTTCACCATTCTCCCACCAAATTGTCGTCAAGTTTCTTTAATACTCTGATAACAGTAAGTTTTCATTCTACTTATATCATTTATTTATCAACATAATTTCCTTTAATAGCCACTTCATCGTGTAAATCGAGTTTAAACGCTTTTTCAAAAGAAAGAAGAATTTACAAGTATTAAAGAGGATATGAATGTAACAAACATGAAATGTAGAAAATGTGAAATATTGTCGAATAAACTGTTAAATTGTTGTTGTTATGATATATTATTGCAACTTGCCTCCATTCATCATTTAGGAACCTTATATCTATATTCCAATTAGTTTTCTGGGCGCGATTAGTTTTTCTTCTTCAAATCCTTCCTCTTTGGCGATGGTTATGGCTTGTTCCGCTAGAAGCATTCCTTCAACATCTTTAATTGTACATCCCTCATGGGCGTAGGAGAGAGGGGCAGGGTACCCGTACCAGCGTGCATCGTGACTCATGAAGTCCAATTCTTTGAATAGGATTATTTCGTTTTCCTTCATTTCATTTAAATTGTCACTGTAGATATTTTTCTCCCACCATTTACGATCTAAGTCTAATCTGAATACTGGCATAGCAGAAGAAAAGCGAAATATGTAGGTGACTGCTCCCCGTGGCGGGATGTATCTTCTTCCCTCCAATATTTTTAATTTGCCTTCTGGATCTTCTTCTCCTGGGAGTCTGCAGAACCAGTGGGCATTTTTCCCGAATTCCGCTTCGGCTAACTTTGCTATGGCGCTAGTGCATGGAATTGTATGGGATTTAGCAACGGCTACAACGATGACCCCCTTATTTCTAGCTTCGTACACGACGTCTCTAAGCATGTAATCTGTGATGAGGTTTGGATGAATATCGCCTTTTGATATAAGGAGAGTCATTGTGGTGTCTAAAAGGAGATATTTGATAGGTAAATCTGATTTTAAGACTCTTTTTGCTAAGGAAAGTTCGGTTATTTCTCTAATGAGGTCATGAATGACTCTTATGGATGTTGCAGGAGGTAGAATTACAAGGTCTTTTATTCCGGTAATGTTTCGATGTTTTGGACCTAGTAATTCGATGACATCGGTTATATTTTCCACTTTGCGGCCAGATACGTCACGAAAGTATGGGTAGAGTAATGTATCTAGATCTTCTATCATATAGGTACGATTGATAAATTTTTCAAGGTAGTTCCACATTTGACCTTCATCCATGGAAAACCAAAATGTTTCAATTAACCTTCCACCGTCAGGTATTGGTGGATGATCTTTCACTTCGATTTTTTTCATTGGAGATCTTATTTTTGTTCCAGTAGTGTGAACAGATAAATAAGCGGTGACCAAATGTATCATGACGTCATCATATCTTAGTAGTGGGGAAACTCCACTACCATCAATTGCACCTACAAGGAAATCTTCATTAAACACCACGTTTTTGGAGAATGGTTGAAAACTCGTTAAAAGTTTATCTTTAATGATTTTGATATCTTCTTTAAGTCTAACTTCAGCCAAGGTTTCATGTCTTGTCTTAATTTCTCTTAAAGCTCTTCTAATAGCATTTTCGAATTCTCTGGTAAACAATCTCTCTAAAGACATCTTAACCATCCTACATATAGGATATTCAAACTGATTTAAACTATGTTGCAATGCACTTTCTTAAGATAAGTTTTTAATACTTCCCGAAATAAGTAGTACAGCTTTAACCTTGACTCTACATACCCATAGCTAGCTATTGTATATAGGTGTTAGTGACTTCTCGGTTTCTATTTAAACTGAAGTAACGACGCGGAGGGTCTAAGTATGGATCCAGAGTTGCAGAGGATTATGAGAAAGAAAATGTTAGAACTTATGAAGAAAATGGAAGAAGAAAAGAAGAAAGAAGAACAAAGGAAAAAAATTGAGCAGCAAAAGATGGCAATTATGCAGGCTGTATTAATGCCGGATGCCTATAAGTATTTTTTAGAGCTCAAAAAGAATAAACCGACAGTAGCAAGAAAAATAGAAGATGTTATCATTTATCTCTTCATAAATAGAAGACTAGTGACAAAAGTAGATTTAATAGATATTAAACGTTTAGAGAGAAGAATTGAGGGAAGAGAACCAGTAATAATGATTAAAAGAAGAGGAGAAGATGAAGTAAGGACTTTAAGTGAAGCGCTTAAATCTGATGAAAATAAATCAGATTAGTCCGGATTCTCCTAGTTCCTTGGAACTTTAAGTTTATTTTGTTTTTTGCTCTCCAGCGAAACTTGGGAAATACCATCTTGAACCTTTTGTGTAACTTGGATCGTAGATTGCTATTCCAGCCTCTTCAAGGCTCTTTAATGCTCTCATAGCTCTTTCTCTACTCCACTTTGTTTCAATCATAACGTTTTCTAGGGTAATCCAACCCTTTTTGGATGCAAGGCTTAGTATTTCGTTTTGATCTTTAGTTAATTCGACAGGGAAGACCTCTACTATTTTTACTCCGCTTTTAAGTTTTCTTATACCAGAGATTAATCCAGCTTCTTCAAGGTTTTTAAGGGCTTTCACAACATCTACGGGAGAAATTGAGACATCACGCATGACTCTGTTAACTTTTAAAGTTAAATCGGCAAGAGATATTATTCCTCCCGTTTCTTTGGCTGTTTTTGTGGCTATATCTAGAATTTTCATGGATAGTTCTTCGTAAAACTTTCCTTTTCCTGTGAGTCTCTCAATAATACCTGGTTTCTTCTTTTTAATAGTTAGTTCTTCGGTTGTTGGAAGCCCAACTTCAGCTTTAATTGCGTCTAATTTTCTTTGATATTCGGGCAACTCTATTATTAAGTCTCCATATTCTTCTTCAAATTCTTCTACTCTTTTTCTTAATTCTTTAACCGTATTTAACATTCCTTTTAGTTCTTCCATCATTAGTTCTACTCTTTTTCTTTGGAAAGCGGACTTCATTTTGATCTGTTTTTCTATTTCATGTAAACCCAAAGTTTTTCACCTATTATAAGGTTCTTTTCACGATATTAAACCATACTTTAGCTTTCATGGCGAGTTTTTTCGCGTCTTCCTCATTTATATTAGCTTCTAAATTTGTGCTGTATCTTCCCCAGAGTAGGTTATACCATTCTTCTGCTTCTTTTGTAACTTTGTGGTTTGATCCTAGGAGAGCTCTGGAGAAGTATAAAACCATATCAAGTTCTTCTAAAATATATTCTACACTTAATCTAAGTTCTAACGTGTCTATAAGTTTAATTAGTCGTTCTGTTAGTTCTGCTACAATATTCA
>JAGGSW010000051.1 GCA_021158895.1 Candidatus Odinarchaeota archaeon
GGCCCATCACCATAGTTCTACATCAATTTGTATAGCAACTATCAATATAAAACTATCCAAAAACACAAACAACTATTTCAACCTAGACAATCAAAGCATGTAGAAAACCTTGTGGCGCTTAAAGGACTTTTATTAAGGAAGGTTTTATCTTTTTGCTAAAAGTATTATTAAGTTAAGATGGTGAGTAATAACGTAGTTTTTTGAATAATAACTTTTCTTTGCAAAGTGGATTAGGATTTGTATTTGTATGTTTTTAGCTCTTAGCTAACAAGGTTTAATGTATTAAGATTGTGAAATCTGTGAAAATACTTATATTTATTCTTTGTTTAATTTTCAGTATGGAATATGAGCGAAAGCCTATTTTGTTGATTTGTTCAGTTGGATTTGATGAACGCTTCATTGTTAGGACTATTGTAGATTTTAGATTGGGTATTAAAAGTAGGGATGGCATTGTTTTGTTTCTTCCAAGGGATGCTGATCCTCGAAGTTACGGTGTTATAAATCGTATTGAAGATTTTATTAGAAGCTACAAGTTGAATATAGAGTTGTTTTCATATGAGATTGATATTGATGATTTTTGGAAAGGGGCTGGTAGGGTAAGAAAAATTTTGGAGGAGATTCTTGACCGTATAGGGCCTGAAATGGTTTATGTTATGTTAGGTGGAGGTATGAGGCTTTTAATACTGGAAATTTTAATAGGGACTGTAGCTGCTGGAGTACGTGGTGAAATTATTGTTTATAAGGAAGATTTGACGGGTAAATCTTCGTTTCCAATAAATATTCTCCGCATGGAGAAACCATCCACGTCTCTTATACAGTTGTTGGAAAAAATTGTAGAGAAGCCTGGGATATCCTTTTCAGAGCTTTCAGATCTCTTGAAAATTTCTAAATCCACGCTTCATAAAAGGCTCAGAACTCTTCAACACATGGGTTTAGTTTCTATCGAGAAGATTGGTAAGAGTGTACGTATCAGTCCGCTTCCTTATGCACATTTTTGGTTAGATGGTAAATGATGAGAATATTGTTCACCATTATTGGAAACAATTCCTATTTCTAGTAAATAAAAAATCTTATAAAGCTCTTTATGTCAATATAATATAGAAGCTGTGAGGAAGGGGTCAAATATGTCGAAGGACTTTCCCACACCCGTGAAAGAAATGGCATCATTCTTGTCTTTTTTCGCTGCTTCTAGAATGTACGCGCCAATCGATAAACTTTCACGGCCTTTTAGCATAGAAGACGTAATAAACACCGTCAATGATGTCTTACGACAAATTTCTGTAATATTTGAAAATCCTGATGGTGAAGAGACGATAGAAGGCAGGCGCGCACGCTATATTATCGACGAAAGAAGTGGACTACGAAGAAAAATATACATCCCACGCATCCCATCAGAAGAGACCGTTAAAAACTTTATACAACTCTGTAGTGAAGATCTGAATTATGCGCGTATTACGGCAGCTCTTGCGTTAGCGCATGCTCCGAAAAGAGTAAGAGAACTAGAAAAGGAAGAGGTAGGTGAAGAAGCATGACTTTTCTATCTCTTGCAGCTAGACTGCTCATAAATGTTGAGGCTCTGAATATGGTAGAATCTATAGGAAATGTTACTCGTCACAGGAGAGCTACAGTCATTATTACACATAATGGAGAGTATAGAAAAATTGAAGTGCCAGCAATTAGCGGTGAAACTTTAGCTCATGCCTATCAGGAAGCTTTAGTATTAGTAGCAAAACAAATCTTTTCAGGAAAACCGCCAATATGTTCTTGGTGTGAACGAGGCGAATTTTTCAAAAGTATGGACGATGCTCACACGATGCCAGAAGTTAAGCAAGCTATTGGAAAACTTAAAGGAAAAGATCAGGTAAGAGCATTTGAGGAGGCTGTCATTAAAAATTGCTTAGTGGAAGATATTGGTGGCTTCCTAAGGGCGGAAAGACCACCAGTGAAGAGAACTTCTTTGTTTCAGATAGGGTATATGGTTCCAACTTTTGATGCAATTAACGCAACCTCTCTGGAATCTCAGTTTCATGTTCGACATGCGCCTGGCGAAGCGGTTCGTGCTGAAAGGCAGGAAAGGGCAGCACAAATGATTTATTATATTGAAACTGGTAGTGCGCTCTATGGTGTTACCTTTAACTTAGATATTGGAGGTATTGGACGAACAAGTATGATAGAGATCAAAGACGTCCTCAACAGTGAGGAAAGAGGGTTAAGGATAAAGACAGCTCTCGGTGCTCTTACTGTTCTCTTTAGTAGCGGTTTATTTGGCGCTAAGCGTACACGTTTTCTTCCTATTCTGGATGTGCGTAGTGTAGTTACAGCGGTTTCAAGTCCAGTTCCGTTTACGGTTATACCTCCAGTTACTAAGGATTTCATTGTTCAGACTGCTGAAAAGAGTACGAGATTTAATGAAATAATGAGTAAATTGAATGTTTCAGAGGATGTTCATGTGTACGTGTATAGTAAGGAGATAGAGGAATTACCTGAAAACGTTATTGAAGCGAAAAGCGTGGAAGATCTGCTGGAAAAAGTTGTTGATACAGTTCTGTCAGAAGGAGGAAGATAGTTTGTCAAATCCTCAATTTTTTCTTCTTCATATTCAATCATTTATGCATTGGGGTTATGTTTGTAGGGTTGTTCCTTTTAGTAAAAGTAGAATGGTTTTGAAGGCTCCTCCTCCAACTACATTGATTGGTGCACTATCATATCCAATGGCACGGTTCCTAGGTTGGCCTGAAATCATTGAAGCAAAGACTCTAACTAGTAGTGCGGATAAGTTAAGGAGTTTTGTGGGTTCTGCTCATGCAAGGCTTAATTTTGCTTTTATGCGGTGCTTTGATTTGAATAGAGTTTACTGGTATCATGCAGCGAGAAAGGAAGCAAAAACGGATGCAATAGCTCTTGGAAAGACTTATGTGTCTCCTCTCAAGGATCGATTCATACCTGAGTTAAGTATTATTTATGTTATTAATGGTGAGATAGCTGAAGAGAAACTAGGGGAAGATTGGAAAAAGGTACTTCTTTTGTCGAGTTGGGGAATAACTAGAGTTGGGCAGAAAGAGAGTAGTATCGCAGTTTTTGATGTTTCAATCAGTGAAGCAAGAATAGTGTTCGGAAGAGAGGTTAAAACAAACTACTATTTTCCTGCAAAGGCTTCAGCCAATATTATAGAAGGTTCTTTCATGTTTGAAGATTTTGTTGATTTATCTTTTCCAATAAGTGATTATTCGACTGTCCCCCGGGAACCGTTTATAATTCCTTATTCAACAGTTGAATTCAAACCGTCTTCAGTAAGGTTAAAACTTTCAGATGATGGAGTAGCTGTTAGTTGTGATAATTTAACGGTTGTAACTCTTAAAAGGTGGCTTAAAATATGACTGTTGAATTTAAAATGGGTTTTCCGCCGGTCGGCATGAACGCAAGGTTACTAACTGTTAATTTTGTTGCAAAGCTTCTTGAGAGCCCTTACATAGAAATTGCAAGATTTGATCCGGATGGCATTTTAATTAAAGCAGAAACTCAAAACGAACTTGTATCTGCCTTTAATCACGCCATAAAGACAATAGGTGAAGAATTCAACAAAAAACTTGAAAATGGAGAAATTCAAGACTTTTTCATGCATATAAACGATAGAGGTACTTTTCAAAAGCTTACAGGACAAACTGTAGCAAAAGGTGCTAGGTTTTGTGAAACGCTTGCCAAGGTACTTCAACGAGTAAATTTAACTTGGAATGAGCTACAGAAGCTAGGACATATGTATATTATAGAAAAGCCGCAAGAAATAATACTTGGAGGCCAAGAGCTTGCGCTTCCCATGGAAATACTTCATGAACGTTATGAAGCTAAATACGAATTTTTAAAGGGGCGTGGTGGAAGAAAAATAAAGTTTAGAGGGTCGTATGCCTGGTTATATGTGTTACTTTCAGGTTTTGCTCTAGGTTACGGAGGTTTCTATGGTAATGAGATACTTCAGGTTTATTTAAGTGAAAATCTACTAACAGAAGAAAATCTCAGTATATTGAAGATATTGGTGGCTCAAGGAAGTGTTATGGATATCATTACGACGCTACGCACTCCGCCAAGACCAAAAATTCCCTATCTCTTATATGTTACATGTAAGGTTCTTCGAATGCTAAGAGAAAAAGGGTTAATAAACGAATTTCTTAAAGGAAAAGCTGTTTTAGAAATGGATAGAATTATGGTTGGGAGAGCTGTATCCTTAGTAGAAAAGATGGTTCTTGATCTTACCTCGCTTCTTGAAAAACTAAATAGAATCGAGGAGAAGGTAGGATATAGAGGTAGATCATTGCTTTCTTGGATTTCTAATAAGGCTCGCAAAACAATTGATTTGTTAAGGTGGGGAGGCCCTGGGTATAATGCTTATGCAAAGCTTATGATGGAACTCTACAGTGTCCTACAAGGCTCAGGTGATCCTTTAAACCTATGTTATTATGCTTTAAGGGAGGTTGCTGAGTTTGAAGCGGCAGAACTTGAAAAAAGATCATCTTTTCAAGCGAATGTTTATCTCCGCAGAGAGGCAGATACTATCAGAAACTTGCTTGAGGCGCTTATATTTGTTTAGTGAGAGGTAATATCGATATGGATATGGAAAAATCGCACATAAAGAATGTTTATGAACAGTATCTCTATGTTCTCAAGGCTTTAGTGGGTTCAGATGCTAAACCCCGTGAGGGTATTTTTAACGCTGTAAAAGAAATTTTAGACGGTAAAACGGTCATTTTATCCGCTCCACCAGGGTATGGTAAGACTACAATTACTTATACGCTTGGATATCTTACGGCAAAAGATTTGGGGCCTTTTGCACCACATGTAATTCATGTTCTTCCTCTAAGAAGCATTATTGATGACTGTTATCTTAGACTTTTTAATTATGGCAAAGAACCGAAAATTCCAAGTCTTTCACATAATAATGTAGCTAGGCAAATGTTAAGTGCGCATGAAAGTCCATGGTTACAGAAATCTCTTATCTTTACAACTATAGATACTTTTACATACTGTTCTCTTCGTTTGCCTCCTGCAGAAAGCTGTAAAATATTAAGAAAAAGAACTTTGGGACATGGACTTTATACAAAATCTGCAATACTCTCTTCTTTTATAGTTTTTGATGAGATTCAATTGTTTCTCGAGGAAAATTTACGTCTAGCATCTGTTTTTGCATCCTTATTAAAGTGGTTGACTACAATGCGTCTGCCACTATTAGTGATGAGTGCAACCCTTCCGAAACGTGTTGAGCTCTTTATAAAGGCTCAGTGTCATATGCCGCCCATAACATTAAGATACGGAAAAGATTTTAAGGATCAAAACTTTGACGAGGAGCGTTTGTCGAAAAATCTAAATACATCTGTAATCTCAGGGGAGCTAAATGAAATAGTGGAAAACGGAATGGCATTAGCAGACTCTTATAGTAAAGTTCTCATAGTAGCAAATACCGTGGAACGCTGCAAGAATATTGCTTACATGCTTAAAAAACATGGTTATGAACCATTAGTTCTTCACGGAAAAATTGCTAGGAAAGATCGTGATGAAAGATTAAAAAAGCTCACCAGTAGCACTTGGATCGCTGTAACTACTCAAGTTATTGAAGCAGGTGTAGATGTATCAGCTGATGTCCTTTTAAGTGATGCTGCTCCTCCATGTTCACTTATTCAAAGAGGGGGGCGTGTTTTAAGACATTCAAGAAAAAGTCAACAAGAAGGTAAGATAATTATTATAAAAGATAAAAAAGCTATTAACGGTAGTAAAGCTTATGGAGTATACAATAAAAAGTTAGTTAAGGCTTCATTACAATTTCTCGAAAAGTATGGTGATATTTTAACTTGGCACCTTCCATATGTAGATGATAGAAAGTTAATTGGATATGAAAACTTTATTGAAAAAGTATATGAAATGTCGAGGTTTGACATTTCGTTTAGCGAAAACGTTAGAGATAATGTGTTAAAATTTTTGTTAAGTCTTTCTCCAAGTCCAAATGAGGTGCAAAAACTTATAGAAAATATGGGGGGTACCATTACTAGAGACTCGCCTCTCATTCTCGGACTGATAAATAAAGAAGGTTTAGTTCCCGGTCAAAGTGTGGATTTTTCGGATCTACAAGACTTGTTTGAAAAATGGGCTGTAACGTTGACCCTTTTCGATTTCGAGAAGCTTCTAGAACAAAATATACTGGTACTTGTTCCGTTAAACGATTCCAATGATAGATTTAAAGTTAGGAACTATATTGATGTTGCTCGAAAAGGGGAAATCGTTGGTCAGATATTGAGAGGGAATATTTCTGCGGTTATCATACCCGAAGAACTTTATAACGATGAGTATGGGTTGATACTATGACTATCTATGCGTTTAAAAAGCCTCCTGAAAGGGTTGAAACTCTTGAAGAACACATTAAAAACGGAATACATTTTATAAGAAACTTTTACATTGCAAAAAAATATCATCTCTTTGTGCGGCACAGACTGGAAAAGTTTGGTTATAATTATTCTGATGATGAAGTTGTTAATTCTATTTTAACTGCATACGCTTATCACGATATAGGAAAAGCTTGTAAAAAACTTCAGGAAAAAATACGCATAGGGGGTGGAGCTCCGGGACATGAAATCCTATCGGCCGTGATACTTTATAAACATCTTCGAGAGGTGGGGAAAATCACACCAATCACCAGAGGAATAGTTTTAGCAATAAGTTTACATATGGGGGCTTTAAGGAGGCTTAACGAATCACTTAACGAAGCAGTGAAGCATCTTTCCCCTTTACCAAAGGAGGCAATAATCGAGTTCAATCGGATTCTAGATGATTGCTGGCCAAAAGATCTTTTTGTGCCAAAACTTGCAGAAAGGGATATGAATTTAACACTCAAAGATCTGCATTTATTGATTGAGGAAGTGGAGGATTATGTGTTTTTAAGGTTGGTGGGGGATGTAGTTGGAAAAGCTGCTGTTATAATGGCTGCGTATTTGTTTCTTCATCCGGTTATTACAGCTGATGAATATGCTGTTTGTAAATCTCAGGGTAAGGAACCTAGGAGTTGGATTTTAGAGTTTTTAAGGTCGAAGTGTGCGGCGTTTACGGTTTTATGATGGTTTTGGTGGTTGGCAAATGATTTATATTGGTGGATATTGTAGTTATATCTACTATAACTTTGTTTTGTTACGTTGCTGCGTGGTGTAGCAGCGATGTATTTTTTGAGTGAGTTGGAACATAAGCTTCTTGTTCGTAAGCTTTTGCCTATGGCTAGGGAGGTTGGTATTAGCTCTGATCTTAGGGGTTGGAATTGGCATCAGCCGCCTTTGAAGCCTTATTATGATGATGTTAAGCTTCCTATGTATGCTGTTTGCTCAAAGTATTGTCCTAGTGATAGGGATATCTATTTGAGTTTTGTTGAGAAGGTGCGTAGGAAGTTGAATTATAAGATTGCTTTGGGTAAGATTTTGCATGGGGTTGTTAGCGACTGTTTGCAGGCTTTTATTCAACGTAGGGATTTGAGTTTTGAGAGGTGGTGTGAAAAGATTCGTTGGAAAGAGATACCTGCGAAACCTGAGGAACTTTTGCCTGTGGCTAAAAAGGTTTGGAACTATTTGGTGAAGATTTGTGAGGCTAGGTATATTGATGTTAAATCTAGGCAACCGTATGCGTCCGAGTGGGATTTAATGGCTTCAACGGTACCTTTTCTGATAGAGCATAAAATTTCAGGTGAGCTTCTTGGTTTAAGTGGTTTGCTTAGTTTGGATTGCTATGATTATTTAAGATGTATTATGTTTGATTTGAAGGTTCAAGCTGAGCCGGAGCCGTGGCATAGATTAGCTCCGGTGGGTTATGCGTTGGTTTTTGAAAGTGTGCATGAAATTCCAGTTGATATTTGCTGTGTAGTTTACTTAAATATATTAAATGGTAAGATTGTGGTTAAAAAAGACCTGTTTTTTGCTAGCGATGAGTTGAGGAGCTGGTGGGTAGAGGAACGTGACAGAAAACTGGAGATCGTTGCGGAGCGGAAAGACCCCGGGAAACCGGAAAGAAACCTTTGCAGGAAAGATTGTGTTTTCTATCATGTTTGTTATGGTTAGGAGGTTTTGTGATGAAGATTTTTCTGGATGATTTTGGAATTTTCTTGGGTCGTAAACATAACAGGTTTGTAATTAAGAAGAAAAATGAGAAACGTGAGGTTTTAGCAGATGATGTAGAACAAATTGTTTGTACATGTCAAGGTGTTTCCTTTTCTGTGAGTGCTGTCAGACTTGCGGTTGAACATAGTATTCAGATAGTTTTTGCAAGGTATGGTGGATGGCCTTATGCTATATTAATGCCTATGACGGTCACTGGGTCTGTTAGGGCTCGTAGGGAGCAGTTTATAGCTTATAACGATAAAAGAGGTTTTATTTTAGCGCAAAACTTTGTTTTAGGTAAGCTGAAAAACCAAGCGAATCTTTTGAAGCTAATAGCGAAAAACAGGAAACAAACAAATCCAAGCTTAGCCGACAGAATATATGAGGCTGGACGTAGAATCGATCAGATAGTTGAGCAAGTTAAAATTCTTGATGGGAAGAAAGTCGATGATATGCGGTTAACTTTAATGAACTTGGAAGCTGAGGGAGCTAGAGTTTACTGGGCTGTTTTACAGTATGTTTTACCGGCCAAGCTTGGATTTAAGGGTCGAGTAACTAGGGGCGCTACTGATCCCTTTAATTGTATGTTAAATTTCGGCTATCAGGTTGCTTTGTTCCCGGAGGTTTGGAAGGCTGTTTGCTAT
The DNA here is from genome assembly GCA_021158895.1 of Candidatus Odinarchaeota archaeon. Taxonomy (GTDB): domain Archaea; phylum Asgardarchaeota; class Baldrarchaeia; order Baldrarchaeales; family DXJG01; genus DXJG01. The sequence goes on from JAGGSW010000051.1 coordinate 8,762, forward strand.
GCTGGTTTAGATCCTTATGCTGGTTTTCTTCATGCTGATAGACCTGGAAAGCCTTCCTTGGTTCTTGATTTAATGGAGGAGTTTAGACAACAGGTTGTAGATAGAACGTTAATCGCTTTAATTACTAAGAAAATTGTTAAACCTGATAGTGTGTTAGCAGAAGAAGGAGAGGATCGTTTGTTGCGTAAAGATGTTACTGAGAAGATTCTATTAAATTTGCAGGAAAGACTTGATACACGTGTGATGTTTGATGGTCGCCGTGGGCTTCTAAAAAGTTTCATTTACTCTCAGGCTAGGAAAATTGTTAGATTTCTTCTTGGAGAATCAGATTACACACCTTTTATCTTAGGGTGGTGAAATGCGGTACCTAATAGTTTACGATATAACTGATGATGGTTTAAGATATAAAGTGGCTGAAACGTTAAAAGACTACGGGTTGACAAGAATTCAATACAGTGCTTTCATAGGTTTCTTGAGGAGAAATAAGCTTAACAGTTTAATCTATGATCTTAAAAGGCTTATTGGAGACTCTGATGAAAACGTGCAGATATATCCCATCTGTGACACGTGTTTTAAAGGGAGGCGGGAAATTGGCAAGCACAAAAAATATGTTTTGGAAGAGAAAAAAGATAAAGTTGCCTACATCTGATGTTTCTGAACCTTTTATATCAGTTACAGACGTTAAGCACTACTTTTACTGTCCTAGGATCATTTACTTTGAGAAAGTTCTACATGCAAAACCCATGCTGGGTTCACAGCAAGAATACAGTCAAGAACTGCATGAAGAATATGTTAAAAAAGAGTTAAGAAGAAAAGATGCTATATTTTACTCTCGAGAGTTTGTAGGAGCAGAAAAAATGCTTTTTGTACAGCTTATCTCAACTAAACTGAATCTGCAGGGAGTAGTGGACTGTATAATAAAAACTAAGCGAAAAGAGTTCATACCAGTAGACTATAAAAACATGGAATCAAATAGAGGGAAGCCGTGGATGGACCATAAGTATCAACTTACAGCCTACGCCCTGCTAATCGATGAAAACTATTCAACATGTGTCAAACGTGGAATCATAAACTACTTACCAGAGAAACGTATAATTCAACTCGAAATAACACCGACCATGAAAACACATGTAAAAAGAGTTCTAGGACACATAAAAAGAATAATAAAAGAAGAAAGCCTTCCACCAATAAGAGTTGCGAGGAAAAAATGTTCCGGAGGATGTGGATACAAATACCTATGCAAAGATTTCTAACACCGAAAACAGATCTAAAACGTTACAAAAACTATCATCACAAACGGAATATAATTCAGCGTAAAACAGGCAGTAATGCGGAGACAAACATAAATAACCGTGCAATAAATGAGGAATTGAGGCACGGTGCAATCTAAGCGTGAATTGAAACAACGTGGAGACGTCTATTTATGAGTGATGGGATGATTCTAGGTTTTGTTTTTAACAATTAACAATTTTACAAGTTATTTTCTGTCTTTCTTTTCTGCTGAACTCATCTACGTAGAAACCGGTTGATTCCCTTTTTTGCCCGTCCTTGATATATGTATCGATATTTTCCTCCCTTCTTCTCTGTTACAATTTTGTATCCCTTTTTTCTAAGGTATTGTATTGATGCTTGAATAGTTCTTTTGGAAAAACCGGTAGCATTTGAGAGAATCTTCGAATCAGCTACCTTATATTCTTTCAGTTTTTGCAATACGATTTCATAAATTTTCTTACCTCTTTCTCTAAGCGGGACAGTTGGCAAACCTTTACAGAAACTTTCAACATAAGGGTTTAAATAATTATATCTTCCTCTTTCTTCCTTTTTCACAAACCCTTTCATTATTAAATTTCTTAGTATTATGTGAACCATTGTTGGTGTTATGTTAAGTTCCATAGCAATTTTCTTAGGTGTTGAAGGTAGAATTGCAAGCACATTTTTCTCTCCGTTGTCTAAGTCGTAGTAGTTTCTTGTTAGGAGGTCGAAAACTTCCTCCTTTATTTCTTCAGCAGCTTTTCTAACAACTTCAATGGTTATTTCCTTTCCGTATCTTAAGGTTCTTTCACCGATTTTCTGCAATATCCATGGGTGGCCTCCACTCAGCTTAACTATTTCTTTTAAAGCCTCTAAATCGAAGTTAAAGCCTCCTTCAACATATCTTTTTCTCAAGAAGTTGAGACATTCTTTTTCGTCGATTGGTGTTAAATGAATTATTTTTGTGAAGACTCCAAATAATCCTGCTTTTGAACCTATAGCTTTTTTAATTAAGCTGTATTCTGAACCTGTCAATATGAATGAAAATGTTGGATATTCATCTATTAGTCCTTTAAGTATCCATGAAAATTCTTCTATTTCTTGCACCCTTTGAAACTCATCAACAATAAGTATTGTTGGATTCATCTCAGAGTATTTCGCTACACTTCTCATATAGTTTCTTAAGATTTCGATTACATCTTTTGGTTTCGGTTCAAATTTAAGATATTTCCAGTTTACTTTAACCGTTTCTAAAACTTCTCTAAAGGTTTCTTTCACTTTCCTTAATGGGTTGTAAACTTTACTGTGAAGAAAGTTTTTAAGTTCTTTTACAAGGGTTTCATAGTCAGATACCATGCTGAAAGAAAAAACAATAAAGTTCACATTTACATTTTTCTCTTCACATAGTCTCAGAAACTCTCTTATAAGTGATGTTTTTCCCATTCTTCTTGAACCAACAATGAGAACACTTACTCCACGGCTATTTTCAACTTCTTTTACAGAGAAAAGCAGGAAATTTAATTCTTCTCTTCTGTTGAAGAAGAGTGGTGAAACTACTGGACGAGAACTTTCAAACACATACATATCGCGCACCTCATAATAG
>JAGGSW010000118.1 GCA_021158895.1 Candidatus Odinarchaeota archaeon
GATATATTTATTTATTATTTTACTCTAAAATCGAATGGAGGCGATAATAAATATGCATGCAGCATCAAGCGAACAGGAAATAGAGAAAATTAGAGAAAAACTTGAAATAATTTCCGAAAAAAACCGATTCGCAATATTGACAGTGCTTCTCGCCATCGGAAAACCAGTTTCATTTAGTGACCTACTAAAAATTACCAGTTTAAACCCAGGAACCCTTAATAACCATTTGAAAAAACTGGAAAAAATAGGTGCAATTGAGAAAGAGGGAAAAGCAAAGTGGAAAAGAAACGAAAAACGATCATATTATCAGATTTCAGAAGAAGGAGAAAAACTACTCAACCACCTAGGCATAGGAAAATCCAAAGAAGCCCTAAGAAAATGGCTTCAGGGAAAAACAGCAATTTAACAAAAACAACATATATATTACTTAAAAATTCTATCGAAGCAATACGCGAAGCACTTTTGCCTCAGAGTCCAATACCATCCTCCATCGATTGATAACTTCTCTACCAATAATTACCTCTTCGCCAAGTAGTTCTGGTTCAACAGGGATATATACATTTACATCTCCTATCGGAACATATTCCCCACTATAATATAGGTATGCTTTTGCGACATACACTTCGAATTCGGATCTTTGAAACAATGGGTTTTCAAACTCAACAGTCTTAATTGGTTTAGTACCTTCAAAAAGCTTCACAATATCAATATTGGGGTAAACTCCACCATCAAAACCAGTATCCAAAATAGCAGGTCCCCTCGCCCTAAACTCACCAACCTCTAACACTAAATAAACCACAGGAATATCTGGTATCTTAGTACCATCTGGTAAAAAACCGTCCCCCATGTAGTGATATATTATTTCTTGTTTACTTTTTCCACGATCCATCTACCTTTAATCCTCCTACTAGGATATCTGGGAGACCTCATCTTCAAAAAAACACTCGTCCTAAGCTTCCACAACACAGTTGGATACATTTTAGGTTCTTCAGCAGTTCCAAGTTTTTCTTCAAGTATTCTCGCTATATACTCACTTCTACTCAAACCAACACTCTTAGCATTCCTATCAATTATCTTCAAAAGACGCTCAGGCAAAGAAATACTAACTTTCCTAGAAACCATTCTTACCACAATATACTACCAAGTAGCAAAAACATATAAATATTACCACTTTAATATTTCCCTTAACAATTGACGTTGCAACGATTCAACTAAGTTTTCTAAGCTGGTACGAGAGGGAACTAAAATATAAAACATCTTTAATATCAGCATTCATAATATCAGATGCGGCATCAAAGTACATATGCAACTTCACAATATTCATGGACATAAGAATACAATTAGCAATTATAATCGGGTCCGCGATATTATCATTCATATTATACAAGAGGGCAGTAGAATAGCTTTAAAATTTGGATACCCCCTCAAAACAAGGTGAGACATCATTAAAACAAGTATTATAAAGATATTTGGTTTGTTAATATGTCAAGAAAATTAAGTTAAATTTTACTTACAATTAAGGTTTATTGTTAGGCCTGGAAAGGGGTGGAGTTTGTGGTTATTTTGGGTACTATTGAGTCGATTGTGTTTGGGTTGTGGTTTGTTGTTGTTGGTTATTATTGGCTTCTTTTTGGCTATTACTTGCTATTTAGGTACTTTGAGAACAAGAGTTTATTTAATCTCGCTGTTGCTCTCTTTTTCTTGTCGTTGGCTATTGGACGGGGGTTTTACGTGGTGTTTGATTTTTACGTGTCTGATGTTTTATGGTGGAGATTAGGGACGTTTTTTCAATGGATTGGTTTATCTTGTATTAGTGCTGCCATAGCTGTGAAATTGTTCACTAAGAGGATTATTCAGTACCCTTTTATCTTAATACCTATAGTTATTGCTTGTGCAATATTGTTGGTACCATATAGGTATGTGGATACTTTGAGGTTGTATTTGATTTATGTTTTTGCCCCTATATATGCGATTATTATTCCTGCGTTCTTTTTCCTGATTGCTTGGAGAATTGCTGGGAGAATAAGAACGGGTGGCTTACTTTGTGGAACAGGTTTCCTACTACTGTATGCAGGGAGGGTTCTTCATGCTACTTTAATAGAGCCATGGCTTGAATCTATAATTGGTTGGAATATCTTTGCACTTCTTCCACCGTCGCTTGTGATAATAGCTCTTTTCTTTATAGTTAGTGGAAGTCAAATACTTGGAAAATGAGTTTAGCTCTCGCTAGGACGTACTAGTTTTACTATTTTCATTTTTATTAGTTCTTCTATTTTGCTTCTTACAAAGCTTTCAGGTACATTTAGTGTTTCAGCTATTTCAACGATTGTTTTGTTTCCGTCACAAAGTTTTGCGATTCTAAGGATTTCAGGTTTTAGGAAACCGAATTGTTCAGCAAGATTAAGGGAATCTTTTTTAGCTAGGGGGACTAATTCTCCAATTTTTCCATTCATAAGAATTTCATCAACAGTTTTTTGGAATGGGTGGAGTTCTGAAACCGTTCCTGCCCAGTTATCTATAATGTTTTTGTATTTTTCTTCAAATTTTTTGAGAACTTTTTTGAGTGCGTTTTTTATTTCTTCTTCGTCATCTCTGTAGTCGGCTATTACCGCGATGTACGTGGTGGATGACCGCTCAAAGACTATTCGGTAACCTTTTAATTTTATTTCTTCGAGTTCTTCTTCTGCTTTGATAATTTCTCCTTCAATTATTTCTCCTATAAAAGATTTTAGGGCTGATATCATTCCTGAGAGAAGTGCTCCGTCAACATCTATTTTACCGTATTTTCTATCAAGAAAATGTTCACCTGTATCAGCTTTAACTAGAACCACGGCATGTATCATTCTAGTTTCTCTCCTGGTCAAGGTAGTAAGTCTCATATGATTCGTATTGAAGGAATTAAAATTGTTATTTGAGTTTTCTGCAACATTATGGGCTATTCAAACGCTATAACATAATCCTAATCCACTAACGCGGTTACTGATAACTGGTTACCAGTAAATCGAATGTCTCTTATACTATAATTGATAAGATGAACAGTTTAATATTTATTTTATAGGGGCTTTTTTAGTTCAAATGGTTTCCATCCCATTTTCTTTCTAAATTCGTTAATTGCTTCGATGGATTTTAGTTTGTCTTCTTTGCTCATTTTTTTGGATTTTAGTACTGCCATGAATATAACGTAGCTTCTACTGTGAATCTTTTTCCGTGGAACGCCGTGTTTAAGGTCTTCTTCGAGTTCTCTGAGTATTCCTTTTACTTCTTCAACGCTACTTAACCCAAGTTTACCCATATCTCTGACTTCTCTACCTAAGTATAAGTTGCCTTTCTTTACTTCAACAAATTTTCCTTTCTCAAATGTTATTCTTCCTTTAACGATCCTATCGTAGAATTCCCAGTTGTCTCTCCACTCCGGGTTCCTTTCTTCTAACATGTCAAGAACCATTGATCTAATTTCACGAGTTGTTACACCATCTTCAACTTTTCTACTAACTTCATCCGCTATTTCTTTTGCATCTTTTTCCGTCGCTCCCGCATTTATACAGGCTTTTACAATTTTTTCTTTGTCAAAATCCTCAGAACTGCCATCCATTTTTACTACTCGGATTTTCTTAGCCAAGTCTTTCACCACTCAAAGTTTAGAAGCGTTTATTTGTTTAAAATAGGCGTATACAAAATTATAAGGTTTACCAAACTACTCGAATACACCGCTCACTAAATACTAATCTCGTTTCTTGGATATTACAAATTTATTCGAGTTATTAAGTAGTTTTACCTTATTTAATTTAGGTTTTGCTTGATATCAACTAAACTATATAAAGATGGAAACCTAATGTTAAATTAAATATAGATTAAGTTTGGTGATTTATATGGAGATATTGGATGAAGGGGAAGGAGAACTTTTAGCTTGGTATGACCCAGATGAACATAGAAAGTGGATTGCAAAGAAGCCTAGAGACCTCATAGATAAACGTATGACGATTAAAGAAGCAGTGTCAAAGTTTGTTCATGACGGAGATTACATAGCTATAGGAGGCTTTGGGCACATCAGAGTTCCTATGGCTGCAATATATGAGATTATAAGGCAGAAGAAACGAAATTTAACCATGGCTGGAAAAACCGCTGTACACGACTCTGATATTCTTATTGCTGCAGGATGCGTAAGCAAGATCGAAGTTGCATATGCTTTTGGACACGAGTTAAGAGGGCTTTCACCAGCTTCACGGAGGGCCGTTGAAACAGGTAAATGTAAGGTTGCGTCTGAGTGGTCTAATGCTGCATTTCAATGGAGGTTCTTAGCTGCTGCAATGGGTTTGCCTTTTATCCCAACAAGAGTACTTCTTGGAACAGATATGTTCAAGAAGAGTTCTGCAAAGGTTGTAAAGGATCCGTTTAGTGGAAAACCTATTTGCTTGGTTCCAGCATGTTTTCCAGATGTAGTTTTTATACATGTGCATCGATGTGACATCTACGGTAATGCGCAAATAGATGGAATCATTGTTGAGGATTTTGAGCTTGCAAGGGCAGCTAAAAGACTTATAATAACAACTGAAGAGATCATAGATAACGAAAAAATTAGAGAGGAGCCTTGGAAAACCGTTATACCCTACTTCTTGGTAGACGCTGTTGTTGAAGTTCCATTTGGAGCACATCCATGCAATATGCCCTATCTCTACTATTTTGACGAGGAGCATATAGGTGAGTGGCTTAGACTTTCGAAAACAATGATTTCCTCATATTCTGTATCTTTATCCGCTTTGACTACTTTAAAAGGTTTATTTGTTCTGCTTTTCACATATTCTATTGTTTTTTGGTCAGGTTCAATTATCGCGGCTTTTGCGCCCATTTCCACCGACATGTTACACAAAGTCATTCTCCCGTCAACACTCAGTGCTTGAATCGTGTCGCCGATGGTGTTAAGTCCATTGTTTTTCAGGGGGGAGATGATATTTTTGCCATTAATTGTTATATTGTATGATGATCAAGGAAGGACCAAACTTCCAATAGAAATTCTTAAAGCCTTAAATCTGAAAAAGGGAGACAAATTGCTCGTAAAAATTGAAAACAATAAAATTGTTCTCAAACCAGTGAATACAAAAAAATGGTCAAAACTTGAAGGAATAGACGAGGAAAAAGCATTAAAAGCATTACAAGGAGTTTGAGAAAAGACGATAGAGCACGAAGTTAATAATTTCCACCAGTAATATTTTACATACATAAAATAATGGGAAGATATATGTTTATTTCCGTTTTTACTTTTTCGTCAATTTGCTTAGAAAATTTTAATAGTTAGTTTTTTGCCTAATATTCACCGAAAATCCCAAGGAGACCTGCGCAAATGATGAAGAAGGTTGCTGTAATTGGTGTTGGATTAACCAAGTTCGGTAAACACCCAAAGGTTAGTAGTCGTGAACTTTTCGCTGAAGCAGCTTTTAAAGCTATAGAAGATGCAGGCATCGACTTAAAAGATGTCGAAGAGGCTTTTGTAGGGAGTTTTCTACCCGATGTTTTAGAACATCAAGGTCACATAGCGCCCCTCATGTTGGACTACATAGGTCTTACAGGAATTCCAGCCACCCATACTGAAGGAGCTTGTGCCAGTAGCGGGGTTGCGGTAAGAATGGGGTACATGGCTATAGCATCGGGACTCAGAGATATAGTCTTGGTTGCCGGGGTTGAAAAGATGACAGATTTTCCAACGTCTGATGTTACAGAAGCACTAGCTTTAGCTAGTGACGATCTTTTCGAAGCATCTGAGGGATTAACATTTCCAGGTGTTTTTGCTTTGATGGCAAAGGCACATATGGATAAGTACGGAACAACAGAGGAACAAATGGCTGCAGTTGCAGTTAAAAATCACCATAATGCGCTATTTAATCCATATGCTCAATTCCATAAAGAGATAAATATTGAAACTGTGCTTAGCAGTAGGGTTATCGCTTGGCCTCTCAAATTGTTTGACTGTTCTCCGATAAGTGACGGGGCAGCTGTAATTATTCTTGCCAGTGAAGACGTTGCTAAAAAATACACAGACACTCCCGTATGGATCGTTGCTTCCGCTCAAGCAAGCGATACCATGGCTTTATGTGAAAGAGAAGAGTTGACAACGTTTAAAGCCGCTAGAATGGCAGCTGAACAGGCTTATAAGATGGCTGGTGTTAAGCCTAAGGATATTGATATTGCTGAGGTTCATGATTGTTTTACTATTGCTGAAATTATTGCTTACGAGGACTTAGGTTTCTGCGAGAAAGGTGAAGGTGGAAAACTTATTGAAGAGGGAGAAACCGAGATAGGTGGTAGAATACCTGTAAACACTTCTGGCGGTCTTAAGGCTAAGGGTCACCCTGTAGGTGCTACAGGAGTTGCTCAAATTATTGAAGTTGTTCATCAACTTCGGGGCGAGGCAGGAAAACGCCAGGTTGATGGTGCTGAGATAGGTTTAACTCATAATGTTGGTGGAACCGGCGCGACCGTGACTGTTCATATTCTTAGGAGGTAAAAGATATGGAGGAAGCAGAAAGACTTGTTAAGAAATATTTTGAATTTGTCAGCGAGAAAAAGTTTATGGGCTTGAAATGCAAGAAGTGTGGAGCTTACATTTTGCCACCTAAGTCTATATGTAAGAAATGTGGTTCAAGGGAATTTGAATGGGTAGAGTTCAGTGGAAAAGGCAGTCTATACACGTTTACGGTTATTCATGTTGCAGCCAAAAGATTTCTAAACGATGCTCCCTTCGTAGTTGGTGTAGTTCAATTGGAAGAGGGCCCTAGGATAACAGCTAGGATCGTTGGTGTTGATCCAAATAAGCCTGAGACAATAAAAACTGGAATGCCTCTTAAAGTAACTTTCATCGAAAGCGATGAAAAAGTGCTTTTAGCATTCGAACCAGAAAAATAACATTTCTTTTATTTGGTGTCCAAGTTGAGGAAGTATCGTATAGTTGTGCTACCGGGTGATGGAATAGGTAGAGAAGTTATTCCAGAAGCTGTAAAGGTTCTTAAAGCTGTAGAGGAAACAGTGAATTTAGATTTTGAGTTCATAGAATTCCCTTGTGGCGGAGAATACTATCTTAAAACTGGTTTAGAATGGCCTGAGGATGCTTGGCAAACATGTAAGGAAAGTGATGCTATTCTTTTTGGAGCTGTTGGCTGGGTTAAGAATGGACAGCCAATTAGACTCCCAAACGGAGATTTAGCAGGCTCGAATGTAATTTTCTCCTTAAGATTTGGTTTAGATCTTTACGCAAATGTTCGACCAGTTAAATTATATCCCGGGGTTCCATCTCTTTTAAAATACAAAAAATCAGAGCATATAGATTTTGTTTTTGTAAGGGAAAATACCGAAGATATCTATGTTCCTATTAGGGGAGTGTTAAGTCGTGGAGAGGAAAAGGAGCTAGCAATTGATGTACGTGTAATAACCTAGGAAGGGGGCTGAGCGGGTAATAAGATATGCTTTCAATCTTTGTGTTAAAAGGGGAAAAGGAGCATTGCTTGATAAGAAGCTTAGGGTTACGTGTGTTGATAAAAGTAATTTGCTACGGGGATGCCAGCTTTTCCGTGAAATATATAACATGGTAGCAGAAGAGTTTCCCCAAGTTGAAAAAGACTATATGTACGTTGATACTATGGCTATGCAAATGGTATGTTTTCCAGAGAAATTTGATGTTGTTGTTTCTCCTAACATGTTTGGTGACATTTTAACTGATTTGGGGGCTGCGTTGCAGGGCGGTTTAGGTATGGCACCTGGTGGGAATATTGGAGATAAATATGCTATGTTTGAGCCTGTTCATGGCAGTTCACCTGACATTGCTGGGCAAGAAAAGGCAAATCCGATAGCGGCTATACTAGCCGCAAAAATGATGTTAGAATGGTTGTTTGAGAAGCGAAATGATCAAAAATGTAAAAAAGGCGCTGAATTAATAGAAAAAGCAGTTAAGAAAGTACTAAAAGAGGGAAAAATAAGAACCTTTGATTTATGTTATGGACCTTATTCAAATGTTAAACCTTCTAAGACATCTGAGGTTGGAGATGCCATAGTAGAAGAAATAAAGCATGAAGTTTAGATTATGTTTCTTTTCTAAATTTTGGTGGAGGTATTTTTCTCTTAGTAATTTTTATTCCTGTTACCTCCTCTACAATTTTGAAGAATTCTTTTTCAGTTATTCCTGTTTGAACTTTTTCCATGAACTCTTTAATTTGCTCTAACTGTTTTTTGCTTCTGTTTCGTTTTTTGATTTCATGAAGTTTTTTGATTCTGTCAACTATTTTCCTAAGTTTTCCCTCGGATACTGTTATTCCGAGGGTTTTAAGTCTTGCTTCAACATGATATTTACCTGTGTGTTTTCCAAAGTAGAATTTGCGCTGTCTACCGATGATTTCCGGAGGGAACAGCTCATAAGTTAAGCTGTGAGCCATAACACCGTGAACATGTATTCCTGATTCATGGCTGAATGCATTTCGCCCGACAATAGCTTTGTGTATGGGGAGGGGAAAACCAAATTTTTCTTCGACTAAAAGTGATAACTCGTATATTTTTTCCTTTTTTATTCCTGTTCTAACGTCGTAAAGGATTTCTAGTGCCATTACAACTTCTTCGAAGGGCGCATTTCCAGCTCTTTCTCCGTAGCCGTTAACAGTAACATGGGGATATGTAACTCCTTCTTCAATTGCAGCTAACGTGTTTGCTGTTGCAAGGCCAAAATCATTATGACAGTGAACAGCAAGAGGAATTTTTAGTTTACATTCTTCCCATAGGAAGTCTCTTATTTTTGAAGTGAGGTATTTCATTGAGGCTGGTAACATGAATCCAACAGTATCTGCAATAACTATTTTGTCTGCTTTGGCTTCAGCTACTGCTTTGAATATGTTTTTTAGATGTGTTAAATTTGACCTAGAACAGTCTTCGGCAACAAAATCAACAATTAATCCGTGGTCCTTTGCGTATTCAACAGCTTCTACAGCTTTCTTTATGGATTCTTCTCTAGACATTTTAAGTTTATATCTTAGGTGTAAATCGCTTGTTGCGAGAAAAATAGGTACTTCGTCTGCGTTACATTCGATAACTAAGTCAATATCTTTTTTCGTGGGTCTAGCTGGTGTTGCAACCTTAGCTTTTGAGAGACCTTCACTTGCAACCAGTTTCACGGCTTCTTTCTCAGTTTCTGAAACTGCTGGATAACCCACCGCAATTATGGAAACTCCCATTTCATCCATTAGCTTAGCGATTTCCAATTTTTCGTCAGGCGTTAATGCAACACCAGGAGTTTGTTCACCGTCTCTAAGGGTTTCATCCCAAATGTAGCACTTTTAGGCAAATGTGACGGACGTATCTCTGGTAGCAAATTGTAATTTACTAATAGTTCTTCCGACTTTTCAATGGGATTGGAAGGCTTCAAAGGGATACCTCCGTCATTCATGAAATAGCACTATCAAGCTCTTTAAATATTTAGCATACTCTAAGGTCAAAAATTGTTGACCAGAAAGAAAATACTTAATAGAATATGCGACCGCTGATTCTTTTCCGAATGCGAGTAAGAAAATGCAAGAATGAAATCAAACTGAAAATAGATGACAATAAACTAACAAAATACAAGTTAGGTAAGATTAGGATATTGATATGTTGTTTCGTTTTAGCGATGACAAAGGCTCCCATCTTTTTAGATATTCTTCAAGTACCCCTCTCTTTTTGAGATATTCTCCATACTCTGTTAAGGCTTTTACTGCCTTTACAGCTCTTTCAGGCGATGGATAAGCTGGGATATGCAGTTCTTCAAATCTTCTTCTGAGATATCTGGCATAATCCGTCTCTCCTACATCAACTGCAACAACTGGTTTCCTGTATTTTTCAGCGACCCTAGCAATTCTATCGGCTACATCGTCATGCATCGTCGCTGGATGATGTAAAGCTATTACGACGAGAGAGTCTACTTCATCACTTGATAATACAAGTTCTGCAGATATCTCATACATCTCACTCGTCGCGATTCCAGTAACATCGATTGGATTCCTAGTCGCAGCAAACTCTGGCAAATCTCCTTTCCTTTTTAGTTCTTCAAATTTCTGTTGAAGTTTCCCAGAAAATGTAGATACGTTTAACCCTAAATATTCACACATATCAGCTGATATAACTCCGAAACCTCCGCCATCTGTGAGAATTGCAACATTTCGACCTTTAGCTGGAGGCTGAAAAACTAGTGCTTTAGCCATATCGAAGAGGGCTTCTAGTGTGTCAGCTGCGATACAACCTGATTGTTTGAAAGCGGCGTTATATATTTGGATGCTTCCCGCTAGTGATGCCGTGTGACTTGCGGCAGCCCTGGTACCTGCGCTGGTTCTTCCAGCTTTTAAAACTATTATTGGCTTCTTCAAAGTTACTTCTTTGCATGCTTCCATGAATTCTCTGCCTCTACGAATGCCTTCGACGTAGATGGTGATTACTCTTGTTGAGGGATCATCTCCGAGATATTTAATTATTGGCGCTTCATCGATATCAATTCTGTTTCCATAGCTTACGAATTTACTTATTCCTATTCCTATACCAGCTGTGTAGTCGAGCGCAGATATTCCAAAGGCTCCAGACTGACTTATTAATGCAATGTAGCCTTTTTGCGGTCTGGGCGTACTTAATAACTCTTTACCGTAACCGTTCTTTTTAAAAGGCGGAAGAAAAATCGTGTCAACGCCAGTGTAAGGGCTGAAGACCCCAAGCCCATTTGGCCCGATAATGCGGACCCCGTATTTCTTGGCTTTTCGCTTGACTTCTTCCTCTAGTTCTACATTCCCTATTTCACTGAAGCCAGAGCTGATGATCGTTACAGCTTTTACACCTTTTTTGCCACATTCTTCTAAAACCTTAGGCACTATTGCAGCAGGAACAATAATTACTGCATGCTCAATTTCGTTTGGTATCTCTAAAACACTTCTATAAACTTTTAAGCCTAAAATTTCCCCACCTTTAGGATTAACAGGATAAATTTCCCCTTTAAAAACTCCTTTCTCCTTATTAACTACAAAATTTTCAAGAACGTGATAACCCGGTTTACCTTCATGACGAGACACCCCAATTATGGCAACACTTCTTGGTTCAAAAAAATACTTTAGGACTTCTTTTGCTTCGAAATCTTTGACGCTGTTCATTTTCATACCTCCAAGCTAAGATTTTAATCTAATTCGCGCCTACTTCGCGGTCTATAAGTCGACAATTTCATGTATAGGGCTTTAATTACGCAAACGAAATCTAATGCTCTGACTATTTTCTAAAGTAAATTGTTGAGGCTGTGTAAACAGAAATCATACCTGGAGTGTCACATGAAGTTTAGCTTATACGCGGCGTAACTATTGTGCAAGCCCTTTAAGTTCAGATATGAAGTGTTTAAATTATTTTGCCCTTTACTTCATTTTTAACAAATTTTAATTAGATATAACATGAGAAAGAAATAGATAGTCAAAAGTAAAAGAAAGGTAATCACTATAG
>JAGGSW010000058.1 GCA_021158895.1 Candidatus Odinarchaeota archaeon
GGATAACTGATATATACAGGCATTAAGGGTTTTACATTTTTTCTTTGACAGCTTTAACTTTGTAGTCCATGGTTTCTTTTTTGTCTCTTCTATCATCTATTTTAATCGTAGTTATAACTCTCTGAGCGCCCGCTTTAAACACAGCTTCATGGGCTTCTAAAATAGCTTTCAAGATTTCAGCTAGATCATCACCTTCCACAACGGTACCCATGGGTGTAACTTGAAACTTCAAATCGTCATGTTTCTTAAGCACCTTAATGGCTTCAGCAACATATTTGCTAACGCTAGTACTTTTAGTTCCAATTGGAACAACGGAAAACTCAACAATAGGCATAACACCAACCTCCCAACCTGACAAATCATGAGTAAAATTCAACTTACAACATTAAAATGTTATCATTTCGTAGCAAAGCCACTAAAACTTAAAACAAAGTTTTTTCAAGTTTTAATTGATTAACTATAATAAATAGGTTTTATGAAGCTGATTTAAGGTAAGAGGCTGTTACCTTCAAATTAACGATTATTTAAATATCTACCTTCACTACTACATAATGTTGTTAAAAGCTATCAGAAACTTCGTTGACTAATCACAAGCAGAATTTAAATTAAGTTAGTGAACACTTTGATATTAGCAGAGGGTAAAACTTGAAGTTTCAAGAACTAAGAAAAGGACTAGAACATATTCCCTTAAAGTATAGAGAGGCATTATCAGAGCTTCTTGCCTTTCTAAAAGATAAATTACGTGAAAATTTAATCTCCGTTGTTGTCTTTGGATCAGTTGCAAGAGGAACCTTCAAGGAGCATAGTGATGTAGATCTACTGGTTGTTTCCAGAAATTTTCCAAAAAAACTTGTTGACCGAATTGATTTATTTGTTGATAAAACCTTTGAAATCTCAATGAAATATGGAATCAATATTTCAATAATACCATTAAAAATCGACGAAGCTCAAAGTACTCAGCCAATTTACTTAGATATGGCCTACGAAGGGATAATACTATACGACAGGGACAATTTCATCGAGAAAAAGTTAAATGACCTGAGAAAAAAACTGGAAAAGATGGGAGCAGAAAGAGTCCCCTATAAGAGAGGCTATTTCTGGAAATTAAAGAAAAAAATAGAAGTAGGGGAGGTAATAAAAATTTGATCAGCAATAAAGAAGCTGAAATACTGGTACAAAAAGCTAAAAGGGAATTAAAAACAGCTAAAAGGAACCTTGAAGATAAGTTGTATCCTGAAGCAGTGTTTGACGCTCAAAGAGCAGCTGAAAAAGCTATAAAAGCTGCAATTAGAATAACAGGCCATGAATACGCAAAGGACCATGACCCCTCAGGGCTCTTTGGAAGAATAATGTTAAAAGAATTAAAAGAGAAAATACCAGAAGATTTTCTTAAAGAAATACCAAGACTTGGAAAGGCCATGAATAAACTTGCAAAACTACGTTTATTAGTTGAATATCCACTTGAAAGTGGCGGCGAAATCATACCACCGTGGGAACAAGTAGATCGTCAAACGGCTGAAAAATCGGTTGAATCCGCTGAATCTATAATTCTCTGGGTTGAAAAATTCATTGAATGGTGGAAATCTGCCTCCAAAAACAAGTATCAAAAGTAGAGGTCACTTCTTAATTTTTACGATCATCCATTCACCAAAATTCCTTAGAATAGGCTTGATTCTCAAGGCTTTTTTAATAAATTCAAAGAGAAGATCCGGCGTATATAATTGTTCCTTTGGATGTGGTGCTGCCGTAGTTTCCCGCGTCCAGTCAACTATGACTAAAATACCACCGGGCTTTAACACTCTATACATCTCCTTCAAACTTCTTACTGGATCTGAAAAATGATGAAAAGACATAATAGAAGAGACTCTATCAAAAAAGTTATCTTTAAATGAAAGCTCTTCAACCCTAGCCTTTTTGAGAACAACTATCTTATCTAATTTCTCTTCCTTTAACCTACTAAAAGCTTTATTTAGAGCGTTTTCAGAAGGATCAATAGAATATATGCGCCCATTTGCACCTACAGCTTTTGCTAAGAGCGCTGCTGCAAAGCCAGAACCAGTGCCTACATCTAAAACGACTTGTCCTTCTTTTATTTCACTAAAAGCCAAGAATTCTTTCTTAATTTCTTCTTCAAATGGTCCAAACGTTTTAATCATCCCCGCGTACTATATGCGGATTATTAGGTATTTTAATAGCTTTCACGCAAACAAACCCTTTGTCGCTAACATCGTCGGCGGGATCCTCAATACGAGGCTTATCACGTGGACCATAGCTGAGTGTAGCCTTATAACCTGTCACCTTAAACATACATTCTTCTAACATTCTCTCTATTTCTTCTACAGTATAAAAATGAGCATGACGGTAAAAAACATTGCCTCGCTTAGCTTTCTCAATATAAAGTTCTCCCCACGAAGAGTCCTTTGGGACAATGCAAGCTGCCAAAAAACCGTGTTTTTTGAGAACCCTCCAAATATCGTTGAGAGAAGCTTTTGGTTCATCTAAAAAACATAAGGTAACAATCATTATCACGTAATTAAATATTTCACTACGAAAAGGTAGGTTCTCACCTACAGCTCGAACAACATTTACCCCTCGGTCTTTAGCTATTCTTAACATACCTACTGCAGGATCAACACCAACCCTAACACCAATTTCAACCGAAAAAATTCCAGTGCCAACTCCAACATCAAGCCCAACACCGCTAAGCCCCAAAGCTTTAACGACTCTTAACTCGCACTCAAATATCTCCCTATTTCTAACATACCAAGAATCGTACCTCCACGCATATTTATCAAAAACATAGCTTGAAGACATTTACTACATTTGCCCCCTTACATGAACATGCGTAGATAACAATACTTAGCCTGTTTCCTATGCTTGACATTATTTCGTCATTAAGATTTTACCAAAAAGACACTTTAATGTTTTTATTTAGTTTTTCTTTATAAATATCAAGTGAACTAGGATTATAAAAAGCCTAGAAGAAAGATAAGTTAATGGTAAGAATTATTAAATTAGCTATTTGGATTACTTTTAGTGATTTGGTGATTGCATGTCAAGGTGGGATATAGAAGCCGAAAGATGGTTTAAAGATGCTTTAGAAGATCTACACGTAGCAGAAGATTTACTTAAGCTATCACATTATGCTGCTTCATGTTTTCATTCGCAGCAAGCAGCTGAAAAAGCTTTAAAAGCTGCCCTATACAAGAGAGGCGTTGAAGCACGTGGGCACTCAGTGTATTCACTTTTACTGAGAGTAGGTCAAGAATACGAAGAAGATATTGCATATTTGGAAGACTATGCAAAGCTCCTTGACAAACATTACACTCCACCTAGATATCCTAACTTACATCCAGGTATCGAGTTACCTGCGCACAAACTTTATGTTACGGAGGATGCAGAAAAATGTTTAGAAGCAGCAAGGACCGTGATGAATTTCGTGAAAAGATTATTGAAAAGTTAAATAACGAACTTTCAAAAATTAGAGAAATACTTGACAACTCTGGGAAGAAAGTTAGAATAATAGGTTTAACTGGAAGTTTTGCCCGTGGTGATTGGCATGTGGGAAGCGATATAGATATTATCATCGTTTGCGATAACGTTTCAGGCCCTCATTGGAAAAGATTAGATTTACCTACCATAGTTATCAATAATCACGTAGTGGAGTATCACATTTACTCTCCAGAAGAATTTGAAATCCTTTCAAAAGATGCCAGAATGATTGTATACGACTTATTTGTTGACGGAATAATTCTCTACGCAGACAAAGAATATCTAAGTAAAGTAAAAAAAATCTTTGATCAAGCCGTAAAGGAAATGAATGTAATCAGAGAAGGCAAGTTCCTAATAAGAAACTTAAAGCAATAAGTATCAAGCCCAAATATACGAAACAACCTAAAGATATTAGGTTGAAACTTCAAGCCTTCTAAATAAATAATAAAATCTTATGTTGCTGTTTGAAATTTATTCTTTTTCTAGTTCCTTTAGACGCTTTTCGATTTCCTTTAGTTGCTGTGCTAGAAATTCCTTCTGCTCTTTTAGCATCGCTATTTCATCTTCTTTGCTCATTGCCGGGAAGCCCATCGGCATCGGTGGCATCATTACACTCGGATAAGACTGTTGCTGCGGTTCGGAGGTTTTCGGAGCCTGTGTTTGTTGACCGAACTGTGGAAACATTTGAGGTAACATTCCACTTTGCATTAGCCATTGTGCCATTGGTGGAAGCCCTGTCGGAGATCTACCAAGCCAACCTGGGGAGTATCCAAATCTCAACCATCCTGGTAGCCCGGTGAGATAGTACATGTTTCTTCTTCTCCATCGCCAGCCCATCGTTTATCACCTCCATTTTGTGTATATGCACAAAATACTTATAAACATTTCCATAGTTAGCTTCCTAAATAGCTCAAAAACCATTTAAATTTAAATATAGATCATCTAAAATAATACCTTCTCGTATTGAGGCCTTTTCATTCTTGAAGAAATAAACTCCAACAATCTTTCAAGCACTTCATCCGTAACTACATGTTCAAGTTTACATGCCTCTTTTTCAGCCTCATCATCACTTAAACCCAGGACTTCAGCCAGAAACACCTTAAAAATCAAGTTTCTTCTTAATACTTTTACCGCTTCATGAAAACCTTTATCTGAAAGTTTAACCCCAATTCTAGGCTTATAAGTTACCAATCCCAATTCATTAAGTTTTTTAAACATCTGAGTTACCGATGGCGCCTTAATTCCAAGCTGTTTAGCTACTTCAACCGTACCAACGTACCTTTTGTCTCCTCCCAGTGTGAGAATAATCTTAATGTAATCTTCAACACTTTTGTTCATCACTTCTCACCAATAATGTAATTATGCACAAAATATTTATAAGCTTGCCTATTCCTAAAATATCTGTGTATGTGTTTACATAGGTATTTTTGTCGACTTAAACCCAATTTAGCAAAATTAAAATGGGCTATAATGTGCATAAAGACATTAAAAAGAACAAACACAATAAAATACTCCAGCAGTAGAATCTAAATTTTTAAGGAGGGGATATCATGAAAGTAAAAATCTTAGTTGATAATAAAATTGCCTTAAATGGAACTATAGCCGCCTGGGGCTTTTCAGCATACGTCGATAACGGAAAAACGAAGGTACTCGTAGATACAGGACCAAGTTTTAGAACACTAGAAAACAATGCTAAAGTTATTGGCGTAAATTTGGATGAAATCACGGCAATATTCATATCTCATCTGCATAGCGATCACTGTGGAGCATTAGAATCCCTTATAAACAACTATGAACTAGATGTACCAGTCTTCATTCCGTCTAGGCGATACCGGGGTTGGAAACTTAAATTTGGAAAACTTGTCTACGTTAGCAAGCCCATGAAAATAATTGATGAAATGTACTCAACTGGACCACTTGGGACGTGGCTCAGCGAACATTCATTCATAGCTAAAATCGATAATGATTCATCGATTCTTATAACTGGCTGTGCTCATCCAGGTATTGTAAAAATTCTTGAATATACGGTAAAAACGCTGAGATTCAATATTTTAGCTGTGATTGGGGGTATGCATTTAATAGGTGTAGACCGCTTTAAGCTGGAAAAAATAGTAGAAAAAATAAATAGCTTTAAAGTCGAGCATATTTGTCCTTGTCATTGCAGTGGTGACGATTTTCTAAAAGTTTTGTTAGACAGATTTTCCGGGAAAGTTCATCGTTGTGGATGTGGTGTAACTATTAATTTAGATGCTTAGATGCTCTATTTTTGACGATAAGTTTATATTGGTATATTTAATGTATGTTATTGTGCTTATGCACAAAAAGGAAGGTGAACAAAATGGCATGGTGGTGGGGTCGTGGCTTCGGCAGATTCTGGTACTGGTGGAATCCGTTTACAGCAGCGTTAGCTAGCAGAGGATACTATTACATAGGCCCCTGCAGATGCGGATTCGGGCCACATGCCTTCTACATGACACCAACAGGGCAAATAGTACATGCATGGCAACTATACGGCTTCCCATATGCACCATACCCATGGACACCACTAGGATTCCCTAGTGTAGCTCCAATGAGACCTGAAGACGAACTAAGGATGCTAGAAGATCAAAGAAAGGCGCTGGAAAAACAATTAGAAGAAATTAATAAAAGATTAAAAGAATTAAGAGGTGAGGGATAATGCCTTGGGGTTGGGGTGGAAGAGGATGGCGTGGCTGGGGACGCGGATGGGGTAGAGGTTGGTGCTGGTGGTTCTTCTTCTGGGGGCCATGGAGCACAACATGGTGGTACCCATGGACATATTATACACCATACATGCGATGGACCCCTTACTACCCCTACTACACCTACCCGTACTACGGTTGGTGGTAAATAGACAAGGAGGGTAAAAATTGACTAAAGAGAGAATAGTAGTTGCAACACAAGGACCAGGCGGACTAGACGACTACGTCTCACCAATATTTGGTAGATGCCCAACATACACCGTAGTTGACATAGAAAATGGAAAAATCACAAGAGTAACTGTTCAACAAAATACGGCAATGGCATCTCCCATGGGAGCTGGTATTCAAGCAGCGCAAATCATAGCTAATTTAGGTGCAAACGTCGTCATGGCAGGGAATTTTGGTCCAAATGCCTTTGCGGCATTAACATCTCTGGGAATTAAAGTGATGGCAGGAATTATGGGTGTAAAAGTTAGAGACGCCATTGAACAATATATTGCTGGAAAATTACAACCCATAGCAGCTCCAACCGCACCGATGCATATGGGACTAACACCGCCAATGGCAAGACCATCAGTTACACCAACTGCGCCAACCGCACCTGCGATTCCATTAAGACCTCAAATATCAAAAGAAATGGAAATTCAAATGCTGGAAAACCAAAAGAAGCTAATTGAAGAACAATTGAAAGCCGTAGAAGAAAGAATAAAAGAGTTAAAAGCAAAGTTAGGAAAAGAATAGGTGAAAAATATGGTACGAATAGTTGTATCTTCAGCACCACCAGGAGGACTTGATGCTGCAGTTGATTTTAGATTTGCCAGATGTGCCTTCTTCACGGTCATAGATGTTGACAATGGAAAAATTAGAGAAGTTAAAGCGGTCGCAAACACTGTGGCCACCGCTCCACATGGAGCTGGTATTCAAGCAGTTCAACTAGTTTCAACACTGGGCGCAAACGTTGTAATTACAGGAAACGTTGGCCCTAATGCGTTCATGGCACTACAACAAATAGGAATCCAAGCCTTTTCATGCCCACCAGGAATAACAGTAAGAGATGCTGTACAAAAATACTTAGCTGGAGAACTACCCCCAATTACAGGGCCCACAGGGCCGGGACATATGGGTATGGGTCCAGGAATGGGTCGTGGACGTGGAGCAGGCATGGGTAGAGGCATGGGCAGGGGACGTTGGAGAGACACAGGTAGTTGGTGAATTCACTAAGTTTAGGAGGAAAATCTTTGAATGTGGCGGAGCTTCTCAATGAAACGCATAAATTCAATGTACCAACGATTTGCGTTACGGGCGGTAAAGGTGGAACAGGAAAATCAACGATAGCTGTTAATCTTGCAATCTTTTTTACCCTATTAGGGAAAAAGGTTCTACTGGCAGATTGCGATGTTGATGCTCCCAATATAGCAATTCTTCTCAACGTAAATTTAGGTTCTCGTGAAGAGGTTCATCAATTTGTGCCTCAATTCAATTTAGATAAATGCATCAAATGTGGAAGATGTGCAGAAGTTTGTAGAAGTCACGCCATACTTCATGTTAAAAATAGTTTTCCCATATTTTTTAAAAATCTGTGTACAGGATGTGAAGCTTGTAAACTAGTTTGTAAATCTCAAGCAATAGAGGAAGGATATAAGGTAATTGGATGGACATCTATAGGTTCAGCGTATAACATAGACATTGTTTCAGGCGAGCTTAAACTGAAAGAAGCTGAATCAGCAGCTGTTGTAATAGCTGTAAAGGAAAGAATACAAAAAATGTTGAATACAAATAAATATGATCTGGTTATTATTGACACTGCTCCAGGAGCACATTGTGATGTAGCTCGTTCAATGATAGGTTCAGATATTGCTTTAGCTGTCACCGAACCAACACCTTTCGGGGCACATGACCTAGACCTAATATTAAGGCTTGCTGAGAGAATTAATGTGAAAATGAAAGTTGTTCTAAACAGATCAAATCTTTTAGAGAACCATGATGTTATTGAAGAGATTTGTAAAAAACATTCAACAGATATTATTGCAAAAATCCCACTAGATGATCGTATTCTTAGAAGCTATGTAAAAGGAAAGCCTGTTCTCCTAGACAACTTAGATAGCCCCGGTGCAAAAGCTTTGATTAAATTAGGAGAAAAAGTTAAAGGAGTACTTGAAATATGAAAGAAGTAGTCATTGTAAGTGGCAAAGGCGGTGTCGGCAAAACAAGCTTAACAGCTTCATTAGCTTACCTGTTTTCTTCAAACAACACGCGTTTAGTTGTTGTTGATACAGATGTTGATGCCCCTAATCTAGCTCTTCTTCTTAAAGGAGAAAAAGTAGGAGAAATAAATGTTAAAGCATCAGAAAAAGCCTTCATAGATTATGCTAAATGTGACAGTTGCGGAATGTGTGTTAAATATTGTAAAGAAAATGCTATACTTTGGAACTCGAAGGAAAATAAACCGTATATTTTTGATGTTTTCTGCGAAGGTTGCGGCGTCTGTAGTGTGGTTTGTCCTAGAAAAGCAATAAAAATAGAACTTGTTGAAAATGGATCAATAGTTATTTCACATTCAACATACGGTTTTCTAGTGGTTACGGGTCAATTAAAAATAGGTGAAGCAGGTTCAGGGAAAATAGTTATGGAAGTCAAACTAAAGGCTAATGAAATTGCGAAGAAAAACAAAGCTGACATTCTTCTTGTAGATGGTCCGCCTGGCACTGGCTGCCCAGCTATAGCAGCAGTCTCAGGTGCTCACTACGCCATATTAATAACTGAACCTACACCAGCAGCTCTAAGCGATTTAAAAAGAATATATGAGATTGTTAAACATTTTCAAGCTCCAAGCGGACTTGTGATAAACAAAGCTGATTTAGAGGAAAACTTTAAAAAAGAAATTTACAAGTTTGCGGAAAGAGAAGGTATTCAAATTCTTGGAGAAATCCCCCTTGATAACGCGATCCCCTACTCACTTGCACAGGGAATTCCAGTCATTGAATACGCACCAAATAGTCCTGCTTCAAAATCCATAAAGAAAATTGCTGAAAAAATACTACAAACGCTTCTAGGTGAATAATGATGAATAAAGAGGAAAAAGATGAAAAAAGCGTAGAAAAGGAAGCCACACCTGAAAAGCCAAAACTTAAGGTTTCCGGTGGAAGGCTTATAATAGAACATAAGAAAATTGCTGAAAAAATGAAAAACATTAAACATAAAATAGTTATAATGTCTGGAAAAGGCGGAGTCGGCAAGACAACAGTCGCCGTTAACTTAGCATTTGCATTTGCATGGAAAGGCTACCAAGTAGGCATACTTGACGCAGACATACATGGACCAGATGTCCCCAAAATGCTCGGAGTTGAAGGACAACACCCAATGGGAGGACCAATGGGAATATTTCCGGTCATAGGACCACTAAACATCAAAGTAATGTCCATGGAACTCCTACTAAAAGATCCAAAAACACCAATCATATGGCGAGGTCCCCTAAAAATGAAAGTAATCGAACAGTTCTTATCAGACGTAATATGGACAGCTCTAGATTTTCTGATCTGCGATTTGCCGCCAGGAACAGGAGATGAACCGTTGAGTATAATGCAGCTTATTCCCGAACTTGATGGGATAATTATTGTGACTACGCCTCAAGACGTCGCGTTGCTTGATGTTAAGAAGGCTATTACGATGGCTAAGCAGCTGAATGTTAGGGTTCTTGGTGTTATCGAAAACATGGCTGGGTTTATTTGTCCACATTGTGGGAAAAAGACATACATTTTTGGTGTTGGTGGTGGCGAAGAAGCAGCGAAGGAGATGAATGTGCCCTTTCTAGGAAGACTTCCGTTGGACATGAGGATTAGAGAGGTTTCGGATCAAGGCAAGCCTTTCATCGTGGAGCATCCAGATAGCGAGGCGGCAAAATCCTTCATGCAAATAGTTGAGAAAATAGAGGAAGAGTTAGGCATCAAAAGTTAAAAAGGTTTATTTAGATGTGTGAAGTATTATATTATGACCTGCTTAAACTTCTAAGGTGGCATTGGTGATCTCCAACCTGTAGGCGAGGAGTAGTCCATGAAGAAGTGCCAAGCAAACTGCAAATTTTTCCGATGCGCAAGGAAATCACTGGAAATAAGGAGAACAGGGCGAAAAATCGAATATTACTGCAGATGGGTCGGTGACCTTTGTGAAGGAGGAAGCTGCACATACGCAACCTGTGTAAAGCACGCTTTACGTTCAGACGGTACATGTAGTCTCGCTGAACCCAAAAGGAAACCTAGAAGAACAATTAGAGAAAGAAAAGAAAGGGAAGAAAAAGTCCGTTTAGGAACAAAGGCGTTAAAGAAGTTCAAGGAATACGAAAAATTTATCGAAGAGATGTAATTTTAAACTTCATACTTCTTTTCCCTCTTTTATCTCTTCACTTTCTTTTTCTTCCTTCTCAACTAAAATGGGTGCTTGGGGAACAATAAAAATTTCTTTACCTTCAACTAAAGCAGATATAACTTTCTTTCTAGCGCTCTTAATAAGTCTCCAAATAGTTCCACGTGAAACTCCCATTCTTTCACCTGCTTCTTCCTGTGTCAACCCCTCAAAGTCAATTAAACGAAGAACCTCATATTCATCATATGAGAGAAAGACAGGAGGCTTAGGCGCGCCAACCATGTTTTTTGGTAAAGACGGCGTAAAATGTTTTACAAATGGCAGTCCACTTATAATTCTAGGTTTCATAGGTCTTCCAGGACCTTTAATTCTTCCCCAACGCCAACGTTTCGGGCCAGGCACATCACTCACCACAACAACTACAAATACTATGTTAATGCCTCTTCTTAAAATTACCGAGCATCAATATTTATGATGAAATTAATGTTTAGCAGCTATGTAGAAGACAAATGTAAAAACATATACGTAAATTCTGTATATGCCATTTATGAATTTTTCCTCTCTTTTTGACTTGGTTGCTAAATAGGACCATTAGTAATACCTTAAATATGTATTATCATTTTAAATAGTACCTCTGGAGGTCTAACCTTGAGTAACTATACTGTAGTAAC
>JAGGSW010000152.1 GCA_021158895.1 Candidatus Odinarchaeota archaeon
AGCAAATACTGTATTGTAACCTTCATAACATCCATATTGTTGTCTCATCTATATATAGCAAATAAAAATAAATATTAAGGTTAAAAGCCATGATCTTTCAAGAATTTCTCGATTACATCTTTTAAATCTGGTTTTCCTATCTCTTGTAATTCGTATCTCGCTCTAAGCACAGGCTTATCTACATTGATAACTCTTCTTATATCAATCGGCGTACCAGTTACAACAAGATCACATTCAGCTCTTCTAATGGTCTCTTCCAACTCTTTTATCTGTTCTTTACCGTAGCCCATTGCAGGCAAAACAGACCCTAAGTGTGTATACTCTTCATAAACCTTCTTTATTGAACCAACAGCATAGGGTCTTGGGTCTATAATTTCACTAGCACCATACTTTTTAGCAGCCAAATAACCAGCTCCAAAAGGCATATGGCCATGGGTTACGGTAGGACCATCTTCAATCGCTAGCACCCTCTTACCTCTAATCATTTCAGGTTTGTCAACGAACAAAGGCATTGCTGCATCGATTATAACAGCATCCGGATTTATTCTCTCTAAATTCCTTCTAACTTTTTCAATATTTTCTGGAGGAGCTGTTTCAACCTTATTTATAATCAGTACATCAGCCATCCTAGCATTGGTTTCTCCAGGATACGCACCAACTTCGTGACCAGCCCTATGAGGATCGGCTACAACGATGAGAAGATCCGGTTTGTAAAACGGAAAGTCGTTATTTCCTCCATCCCAAATAATCAGATCAGCCTCTTTCTCAGCTTCTCTAAGAATTTTTTCATAGTCCACACCAGCATAAACTACTACACCCCTATCGATGAGAGGTTCATATTCTTCTCGTTCCTCTATTGTACATTCATATCTGTCTAGGTCTTCGTACGTAGCAAATCGTTGACACGCCTGTTTTACTAAGTCTCCATAAGGCATGGGATGCCTTATTACAACAAATTTAATGCCCCTTTCTTTAAGTATGTCAACAACTCTTCGTGTGGTCGGGCTTTTACCGGAACCTGTTCTTACAGCGCATATAGCTATTACTGGAACCTTAGATTTCAACATAGTTGTATTAGGTCCCATAAGTCTAAAATCAGCACCTGTAGCTAAGACTAGAGAAGCTTTATGCATAACCTCTTCATGTGGCAAGTCACTGTAAGCCAATATCACTTGGTCTACATCATACTTTTTAACTAATTCTGGCAATTGTTCCTCGGGGTATATTGGTATGCCATCCGGATAATTGGGCCCAGCGAGTTCTGGTGGATATTTTCTTCCAGTTATGTTTGGTATTTGGGCTGCTGTAAAAGCAACTACTTCGTACATATCATTGTTTCTAAAATATACGTTAAAGTTGTGGAAATCACGGCCTGCCGCGCCCATAATTATAACTTTTATCCTTTTCATTTTGCCTTCACCTTCTGTTTTTATCACGCTTTTTAATAACGTCTAAAACTTACATCTTTACATTATTTAAATTATTTTCAAATAACGTGGTTGCAGTTGACTGTTTACAGTATTCTTTATGTAAACATTAATCTTGATTTTACAAAACTTTTTCTTCATACTTCTAGGAAAAAGTAAAAAACAAACTATAAACGTGGAAACTTAAAGAAACTTAACGCTTTCTTTTCTTTTTGGTAGTTACTCTCTTTTTTGTTTTTCTTTTTCTTAAGCGTTCATAAATTTTTTTCATGTTTATCGCGTCTCTATCAAGCGTGGGCGATTCGCTTATAATAACAGGTTTTAAGTCCCATTCAATAATTAACTCAGCAAGAGGTTCAAAAGGAGGGCCAAACTCTTTTTCAGATAGTAGCCTATGTGTCTTTTCACCCTTATCTGTAAATTCTACCTTAGTGAAATGACAGTGAAGATCTTTTAACACCTCTGAACCTAGCCTTTTTTCTATTTCATTTAAGATTTTTTCATACTCTTTCCTGCCCTTAATTAGCCCCTGTTCTCTTGCATGGATGTGAGCCCAGTCTATTGTTGGACATACTAATTCTACTTCTTCACACATTGTCAGAATTTCATCTAAACTTCCCAACTGTGAGATTTTCCCTGTAGTTTCTGGAGCTAAAAGAACACCCTTTATACCTTCAGCCTTAGCCTTCTCCACGACTTCCTTAAGCGCTTCTATACACATTCTCAAAGCTTCACCCGGAGTTTTTTCCCCATAATATCCTGGATGAAAAACAACCTTTCTTGCACCCATCCACATCGCAGCTCTCATAGACTCTAAAAGTCTTTCCTTAGATTTCTTAAAAGTCTCTTTTTTATCCGAAGCTAAATTAATGTAATATGGGCCATGGAGGGAAACATAAACATCATTTTCCTTAGCATTTTTTCCAAGCTCTTTTGCGGCATCCTCCTTAATACGAATTCCTCTTACAGCCTGATACTCGTAAGCGTCTAACCCCTCCTCTTTAACGTATATAGGCGCTTCGACAGTCGGCCCTTTGAAATCTAAAGGATTTCCAGCCGGGCCAAATCGCACACGATCAGCCATACTACTCACCTGAGTGTACATTTACTGAAATAAAACTGGTATGCAACACATTAATATTATATTTCTCTCCATTTAAAAATGATAGAAAGTTAAATAAGCTGATAATGTATGGAGTAAAACAACAGAAGGGCCCGTGGCCTAGCTGGATATGGCGGCGGCCTCCTATAGTCTTAGAAATATTGGAGAGAGCCGCAGGTCCCGGGTTCGAATCCCGGCGGGCCCGCCAATAACCAATAAATGTTAAAAGGAAGATAATTAGCTTATATTTTTCTAGCAGTTTAATCTAACTTATTGGTTCACCCAT
The DNA here is from genome assembly GCA_021158895.1 of Candidatus Odinarchaeota archaeon. Lineage (GTDB taxonomy): Archaea > Asgardarchaeota > Baldrarchaeia > Baldrarchaeales > DXJG01 > DXJG01. Next base: position 2,816 of record JAGGSW010000152.1, read on the forward strand.
TCCTGGGCTTGTTACCGTTTTTGTTTCTACTCCTAGTTTCACGACTTTTCTTAGCAGTTCTATAGCTTTCGTTTTTGACAGAAACTTATTATCATTACCGCAATAATAATCGTATACGCATAGGGGGCATCCATCCCCTTTGCATTTGCAACTCGTTAATATTTTGAGTGCTGTGTTAAGTGCTTTTTCAAGTCGTTCTATGAGAAGAAGGGTGAGGCCTGAACCACCAACCGCTCCGTCATATATGAAAATCGTCCCGTCAGGGTATGATATACCTCCCATTTCTGCTGAGTCAGCTCCAACAACTGTTTGTGCTGCTGATATTATCACATGTTCTGCTGCATGTGCTGCTGATGCAGCATCTTCCAAGTCCCATTCAGGGTTCATGGGTAGTTGGAATGCTATGCCTCTGGTCTCAAATCTGTATTTTAAGGGGTCTTCAAGCATTGTTTCACTCATTACATGTTTTGTTGCAAAGTCCCTTGTTTTATATCCGTAAACTATGTGTTCTATTATCATTTCTCCATAGGTTACTGGAATGCTGTAAACTTTCCTTTTTTTGACTGGTGTGAATTCTACGGGTTCTGATCTCCATATAGGTTTTGTTTCTAACCTTAAATATTGAGGTATCTGGGTTACAGTTGCTTTTTTATAATCAAATTCGAGAACTTGGTAAAGGTTACCTCCATGCATATAAATTGCTCCTGGGAAAAGCTCTTTTATTGCCATAGGCATTTCTCTAAAACCTAAATACCTTCTCTTCACATCATATATGTGCACTATGTCCCCTGTCCCCCTTAAATTCACACCATACAAAGCCTTCCAGCACTTCTCTGTTGGGTATAGTCTTCTTGCCCGTTCCACCAGGTAACTTTGAGATATTAGTTCTTTAACTATTTCTTTTTCTCTTTCCCCCATTTTTTCTACTTCATCCAGCCTTATGGGGCGATCACACGCCATACCAATCAAATGACTTCTGGTGACTACTGGATTTGTAGGGTCGATGTAAACGGGTTCAGGATCTTGTTTAAAGAATTCATCAGGATTTTCACTATAGTATCTGCTAATAGGATCTTCGCCCAAAATAGTAAAGACATAAGCAGTTTGCCCTCTTCTACCAGCTCTACCAACTCTTTGTAAGTATTTTGCGAACGTTGGAGGTATCTCAGTTAAAATTACGCAATCTAAATCTCCTATATCTATACCTAGTTCAAGCGTGGGCGTTGCAACAACAGCTTCCAATTCGCCTCGTTTAAATTCAGCTTCGATTTTTTTCCTAAATCGTTCCGTTAACCCAGCGCGGTGGATTCCCATTTTTATTTTTCTCATGTTTGCTAATCTCTTAATAGATTCGGCTTCTTTATGCCCCCTAACGAAGATCAACGTTTTTTTCCCAGCGTTGACCATGATATTTGCTAGTTCTACAGCTTCGCTTATTCTACTTCTCGTTAAAGGTTGTATGAATGCATGGTATGTTTTGCCAGTAACCCTGCCCCTGGAGGATACAACTTCCACATCTCTGTCAAAAAGCGTTTTACCAAATTTTTCAGGGTTACCTATTGTAGCCGACGACCCTATGAATTGAAGTCTTCTTCTAGCTTTTCTTCTCAGCCTTCTAAGAAGATGATGAACATGCGCTCCAAAAACTCCACTATAAACATGTAATTCATCTAAAACTACAATTTTAAGCGTGCTAAGAATATCTCTAAACCATTTACTAGGTAAAATCCTATTAAGCATGTCTGGGTTTGAAATCAAAATTGAAGGAGGGTTTGCTCTAATTTTCTCTCTATCCCTTTCAGATGTATCCCCATCGTAAATAGCTATTGACACACCAAAAATACTTGGAAACATCTTGTACACTTTTTCTATTTGATCCCGAGCCAAAGCTTTAGTTGGATACATTACTAATGCTCTTGTTCCTTCACCAATATGATGGATACAATCTTGCAAAATAGGGGTTAGAAAAGCTTCAGTCTTACCCGTACCAGTACCAGAAACAATTACAACATCTTTTCCATCCAGAATCTTGCGAATAGCTTCTTCCTGAAACTTGTAAAGTTTAACTATTCCTCTCCTTTTTAACGCCGATATAACCGAAGGATGAAAAGATAATTCGTCCACATTGCAACCATAGGGAATCTCAGTTCTCTTAAGGACTCTTAATGTTACTAGTTTCCTAGTTTCGTCACGTGTAATGTTTTGGAGAATGGGATCGTCGACCTTCATAGTCTTCCTCTCATTAATTCAAAATGCTGTTTTAATGAGACTTACGATATATTTTCTACCGAAAAAGAAATTTAAACATACTAGTTCCTTCTAACTTTACTTGCAACATGATACTGAACCAAATTTGTAACACGTTATTACAGGGAGGCCCTATAATTAAACGTATCTCCTGATCTTAAAAAGAATTTTATGATGCTAAATAATAAAAATTGAAATATGAAAAATTATATGAGCAAAATTGCCGGCCTTCCTGGTAGAGCCTGTTCTGCTTTAGGATGCTTTGCTTGTTCTGCTTTTTCAATTATTACTTTTTCTAGACCTGTTTCCCTTGCTACATACTCTGCGAATTTTTGAAATACATCGAATTCTACTTGCGGATCTGCGAATTTCCACAGTTTTCCAGCCTTAACTATTCTTTGAACGATTTGTTGAACGCCCTTTGCAAATTTTCTCAGTTTTTCATCTTTCATCAGAAGTGGCATTAGCGATTTAACTGTTAGTGGCACGTTTGCCTCAGCTATCTTTCGAAAGACTTGATATTTCCATTCTGGAGCAATGTAGATGTACGCAGTGGAGGGTTTCTGATCTCTTATCAAGGATAAAATCTCCTTGATATCGCTAATTGTCTGTAGAACAACATCTACTGATGTTTCTATTTTCTCATCTATTAGTTTTTCATCAGCTACTGGCCAAGATTCTGTAGAAATGAAATCTTCATTTCCTAGTTTATGCCATATTTCTTCGCAAATGTGAGGAATTACTGGTGCTAAAAGGCGTAGCCATTTATCCAATACGTATCTTAGCACAGCTGCTTCCTCTTTCTTATCTCCGTCCTTCATTATTTTTCTGTAGAAATCTATATGATGCATGAGTTCAAAGAAACTTTGTATAATAGCGTCTCTGAATCTCAGTTCTTCATAAAACTGTGTAACGTCTCTTATAGTTGTGTTTATTTTTGAAAGTAGCCACCTACTAATACTTGAAATATTCTCTAATTCTAATTTCTCTTCGGGCATTTCTAAAATTTCGCTTACTAAGTTCCAGAATTGTTGGAGTCTTTTCATAGTTACTGCTACTTCCTTCTCTCTCCAGTCCATTGTGGTAGGCAGATCTGCAGCGTAAGCCACGTATAATCTATACAAGTCACTTGAATATTTTCTAGCTATGTCCACTAATGGTATAACGTTCCCATAAGATTTTGACATTTTTCTTCCTTCCTTAATGACTAATTCGTTTAATGTTATTTTCTTCGGCCATTTGTCCTCTGGAAAGATAGCTACGTGGTGAAATATGAAAAACGTCAAGTGATTCGTAATGTGTGCTGGAGCTGTATGCCTTTGATCAACTGGATACCAGTATTCAAATTCTTCGTGCATCTTTTTCAGTAGGTCCGTTGGGATACCTGTTTTCTTTGAAACGTCTTCAGGAGTTCCATTGCCCAAAAAGACATAGTCCCAGAACTCGTAGGACAATTTTGAGGGATCTATTTTGTTATTTCTAATATGGTGTATCACTGTATAAAATGCCATGTAGATCGTTGAATCCGATAAGGATTCTATTATCCATTCAGGGTCAAACGGCAAGCGGGTTCCTATTCCACGTTTTCTTGCACATGGTCTTTCTCGCAACCATTCTATAGTATCTTCGAAAAGCTTTCTATACGTTTTTGGGTATATTACCATTTTTTCTAAGCATTTTCTAGCCTTTTGTTTCCATTCCTCTTTTGAATAGTCTATGAACCATTGGTCAGGCAAAACAACTGCTATAACCTTACCACCACATCTACAAATCACAGGTTTCTCTAGAGCAGTAACTTCGTACATAATATCTGCCATTCCCTGTTCTTTCAGAAAGCTTACTACGTCATCCTTGACCTCTGATACCTTTCTTCCTGCAAACTGACCGCAATTTTCCTTCATTATTCCACGATAATATTCAGCTTTGTATATTTCATCAGTAGCTTTCTCTAGATTCTCCACATCGTCCTGATTTTTTATTTTCATTCTCTCACAGACTTCGATTGCCGGATACTCTCCGTATCCATCAATCTTAATAATTGAAATAGGCTTAATTTTCCTAACCTCTTCCACGTCTAATCCAAACTCTTTAATCATCTCTGGATTTTCCTGCAGATCCTTTAATGCTATCCAATCAAAGGGCGCATGGGCAGGCACAGAATATACAACACCAGTTGCATTATCCGTATCAACGAAACGACCTGGAAGTATAGGTATTTCTCTATTTATCGGAGATATGCATGTTTTTCCAACTAGGTCCCTGCCTTTTATTTCTTTTAGCACTTCTACTTTTCTTTCCTGTTTTGATAGTTTAAAGGCAGCTTCTTTTGATATTATCCATTTCTCCCCATCTACCTTGGCTTCAACGTACGTGCCTTCAGGATGTACCCAAACATTTGTAACGCCAAAGATCGTTTCCGGTCTTAGTGTGGCTGCAGCTAGGTAACCGTCATTCATTTTGAATTTTATAACTGTAAACTCTATAATATCCGGCTTTATCTCATCTCCTCCCTTAATATCATCTTCTCCGACAGCATTTCCATGAGCCACACAAAACAGAATCGGATATTTCCCCTGTTTTATGTAACCCTTTTCATTTAGCTTTTTAAATTGCCATGTGACAAAAGCATTGTATTCTGGATCGCCAGTAGTAAACTGTCTTCTCCAATCTATACCAAAACCAAGAGACTTGAAGTCACGAATAATCACGCTTGAAAAGAATTTTGCAACATTCCAAGGTTCCTTAAACGACTCTATAATCTTCTCTATCTCCTCTTCATAATCAACGTAAAGTTTAACGTAGTCTCTGAACTCCCGTACTGCACTTTCTTCTCCAGACCGAATTCTGGCAGATATACCTTCTATAGGCGTTCCAGTAATATGAAAAGCCATCGGCCAAAGCACATTGTACCCTTGCATTCTCTTAAATCTTGCAATAATATCTCCGATCGTATAGGTTCTCCCGTGACCGATATGAAGCGCTCCACTTGTATATGGATATGGAACTGTGAGGAAGAATTTTTCTTTGCTGGGATCAGGATCTGCCTCAAATATTTTTGCTTCTTCCCACTTTTTCTGCCACTTTGCCTCTATGGTTCTCAAAGTCTCTAAGAAATCACCTGACAAAATTTAGCACCTCCCAAATCAATAAACTAGTTTTTCTAACAAAGTTTGTAAAAATAGACAATTGACACGCTACTCTACCATGGTATATCAAAAACTTAGAAATGGTTCCAGTGGAGAATAAAATCCCTCACATTAATGGCCTCCTTACCTCACTATATATCATTCATACAAATTTAAATTATTTGGATCAACCTTCTCAGAGGGTACTTTGCTCTTCGCTATCAATGTTAAGAACTTTACATAAACGTTATTAATTAGAATTGTGAAAAAGATTTTAGATTTAATTATTAAACTTTATGCTAGGTGTCCTAATTGTCAAAGTGTCCGAAATGTGGAAACCCCATTTCACCAGATGAGGTTATTTGTCCTTTTTGTGGCTATGAAATCGAAGCTGAAGAAGTTAAAGAAGTTTTTGAGGAAGTTTATGAAGAAAGACGCCCCCTTAAACCACCATTAACAAAAATAAAACTTCTATTCACTTCTCCAAGAGAAGTCTTCAAAGATCTTGCATACTACCCAGAGAATAAGGGATCGTTGTTGATACTTTTGACGTGTGCAACTTTATCTGCCTTAACGATACTTGTGGCTTTTTCTCATTTAAACATGAAAACAAGCTATTTGTCCTATCTCAGTCTTTTTATCGGAGGGTTTGCTGCCAATCTTATATTATATTTAATGTTGTGGCTCTTTCTTTCTTTCTGTTACTGGGTACTTACCCGCATGTTCTATGGGAAAATCAGTTTTCAAAGAGTTTCTTCCTTTTTAGGATATGCTTTTATAACGTTAGTCTTGGCAAATCTTTTAATTTTAATATTAGCTTTAGTAATTGTTCCACAGATACCAAGCGAAACTTCAATGGGAGCGGATATCTCGACAATAATTCAAATAATCTTCAACGTACCACCGTTTAATGTATATAGTTATATTTTCCTCCCGTTCTTAGCAGGAACAGGAATATTATATTCTTATGGAATAGCAGAGGAATTTAAAACAAGCTTTGTAAAAGCGTTAATATTCTCTCTCTTTACAGCATTTCTTATAATCCTCTTCTTTTATGCAGTACTTTACTTCTAAACTTACTACATTATTTTTACCTTTAACTTTAATGGCTTTGCAAGTCTTTCATCATTTACAAATATTAAATCTCCAGTTTTTAACCCTAAATCTGAAATCTTCATATTTTCATCCAAAATCATTTTGTCCCTTACTATGATGTCTGGTTTTGCAAGTCCATAACTCATTATCAACCTGTCTTTAAGCTGTCTTATCGTTTCTCGTTTATCTAAAGTGTACTCCACACCCCTAATTCGGTATTTATCGCTACACACAACACATTCCGGATTTTTCTCCAACCTGATCTTTGTAAGTATCTGAGAAATTCCATCATAAAAAACATAGTTTTCCAAGATATTTGGTATTCCCAGTAAAATTTTAAGAACTTCTTGGGATTGTATACCTCCAATAACTGTAGCAATCGATGCTACCGTTGGAATCTTATCTTTCTTTTCAGGTATAAGTTTCTTTCTAATGTTTCCTGGCGGTGTGCACATTTTTTGGAGTTTTTCAGGAGGTATTAAAGGCTGACATTCAAGACAAGCTGTTTTAAACGGAATAACGACCTGAACATTACCATACCAACCATAAAAGCCCCCATGAACCAAAGGTTTTGCTAAGTCCACACACATAGAATTTAACCATCTTCTAACTTCAAAAGTATCCAAACCGTCAACAACAACACGGCTTTCTTCAAAATAAGATTTGCTAATTTTTCTTACATCCCTATTTAACGCAACTACTTTTATTTCCGAATTTATTTCATGTAATCTTTTTGCTGCAATCTCCACTTTTGGCTTACCGATGTCTTCTTCCCTATACAACAATTGCTTACTTAAATTTGACAATTCCACTGTATCAAAGTCGACAAGAATAAGTTTCCCAACCCCCATCATGGCAAGGTTCAACGCTACAACCGAACCTAAAGCTCCGAGACCAACTACCAATACGCATGAATTTTCAAGCTTTTCTTGGTTCCATTCCTTTAAAAGTAGCTGTCTACTATAACGTTCCTCGCGTGAGACTTCTTTCTTCAACTTTATCCTCCTAATCACCTGTATTTGCCCAATTTTTCCCAAGTAGCATATTTCTTGATCCATTCTTTAACTTTCTTCTTAAATTTCTCTGGGTTTTTCTTCATTTCATTAGCTGCATCACGATTAAGTGGGTCATCAGGATTTGGATAATTTAACAAATTCCTTATTGTTTCTACAACACCTGTAAGCGATATCGTGGGTGTCCAATCCTTTCCAAGTATTCCAACGCATACTCGTCCCTGATATATATTAGGATGCCAAATCGGTGTAAGAAATCTAACCTTTGGCGGGTCAAACGGGAATGTCCGAGGAATCTCTATTTCGATTTCAAAAACTCCACCATCGTAAATACCTGTACCTAAGATATATCCTCTCCATTTTCTTAAATCGCCTTTAACAGGTTTGAATGTTGGTTCTTCTTGTCTGAGTAATTTTGCCTCATAAGCTAGCCTGGCCCAAAAATCTTCGTCGCTCAGCATGGCGCTTCCCTTAATATGGAAGTTTAACCACCAGTTGTACGGACTATCAAAAATACTTTGTCATATTCTCCAATACCAACTTCTTCTAGTGTTTGACTATCTTCGAGCTGTTTTCCTCTAAATACAAGCAGAACAGTTGATTCAGGTATTTTTTTACTCTGAGCTACTTGTCTTCTTAAATCTCTTATAGTTATTTCTCGTGGTACATCAAGATCTAATACATCTCCACCTATGGCTGAAACTATTCTTATTTTCAAAATTTTCCCTCCAAACTTGTTAACAATTCTTCTTCTCTTAAGGGATGTTGACAGTGCGGGCATTTACCCTTTACATGAAGCCATTCCAACAGATGTTCTCTGTGCGCTGGATGATAGCAGTAGGGGCAATAGACTACATCATCATTTTCCTTTATTTCTAAGAAACATACCATGCATCTT
>JAGGSW010000102.1 GCA_021158895.1 Candidatus Odinarchaeota archaeon
TTACTGTTTGGGGTGCAACAGTAATCCCCATACTCCTAAAACTAATAGGAGCAATATAACTGTTTGCGGCTGGTTTTACTTACATCATTTATTTAATGTACTACTAGCTCTTATCTCTGGCTCTTATCTGATGTATGTTCGTATGATTTTGAATGTATAAATATTGTAATTCATTATAGAAGGATGATTGTAGTGTTGTTATGAGGAATTATGAGTTTGTTTCCCTAAATTTTGTGGTAAGTTTAATGGCATGGATGAAAAATCATAATCGTCTGGTTGCTGAGAAATTGGGTAGAAATGCTTTTAAGTATGAAACGGAAATTACAAGTATTTTTATCTAGGCTTTTAGTAGGAGTTTGTGGTATGAGAATTTTCTTATTGTTGCTGTTATTGTTAGGAGTGTGGTTAGTGTTGCTAGGGCTGTGAATATTGGTGTTAGTCTTATGCCCCACGGAGTGTAGTTTAAAACTAGTCCTACTAGGGGTACTAGGGCTAAGCTTAATCCTATGGATAGGGCTAATCTTTCTAGCGGTTCCAGATCTTCTTCTTTGGGGTATAGGGTTTCTATCAACGTGTGACCTGGCAGGTAAAGGATGAAGAGAGAACCTAACGCGTACCTAACGTATATGTAGGGTGGGTTTTGCGGGAGCAGGTAGATTGCTGCGGCTGTTAAAGTTATTAAGATTATTATTGACCAGAACCATGCCCCATATGTTGAGAAGAGGTATTCTGTTAATGTCTTCGGTGGATTTGGGTCTTCTAATTCTATTTCCCCTCTTTTCCATAGGTTGTAAACATATTTTGTTGCTTCATGCTTTTTCAAATTTAGTTTTGTAGCTATTTCTTCTACTGTTTCCTTTAGTGTTAATGTTTTTGTGTGTTGAATGATGTTGAGAACCTTTTTCTCGATCTCTTTTTCCATAGGCTCACCAATTAGTTTAGAGTTACATGAAATACTGTACATATGATGTATGGTATTTTTATATGGTATGTTGGATTTATGTGTTTGTAGTTGAGGTATTGAAGTTGGTGGTATTTCTTGGGTAGAAATATAGCTCATGTATTTGCTGTTATGATTTTAATTTTCATGATGCTGTTTCAGTTTATTTCTGTAATAGCTTTATCTTCACCTCGAGGCTTGCTGCGTGAAGAAAATGTTAATAAAGTTGATGTTACGGTGGATGATGCTCGGAGAAAGGTTTATGATGCGTATGCTGCTGTTGTTGATGCTGAAGCTAGTGGGGGTAATGTAACCGATCTTGTCAATCGTCTTAATGAGGCTATAGAGCTTATTAGGCTTGCTGAAAACACTTCTGACCCTGAACAGGCTTCTGTTTTTGTTGAGCAGGCTGTTAGTATTGCTGATGATGTTTTAAGTGAGGTGGGTGAGGTTAAAGAGGAAGGGTTGGCTTTGAGGAGGTTTCATTTGTTTTTAAGTGTTTTTTCTGTTAGTTTGCTTGTTGTTTCAGGTGTTTTAGTCTATTTTTATGGTCCTAGGGTTTTTTGGGGTCTTTGGGTTAGAATTAAAGGTAATTGGAAGGTTAAAAGTAGTGGCAGTAAGAGGTCTAGGAGAGGGTGGCTTGTTGATGAGGAGGTTTTTGCTGTTGTTTTAGCTATTCTCGTTATTGTATGTGTTTTTGTGATGTCGCAGATGTTTTATGCTGGTAGGGTTGTTGAACCTTTTTCTCAGTTGGCTGTTCTTGGTCCTGATAAGAAGTTGGGTGGATATCTAAGTGAAGTCCGCGTTGGTGAGAAATTTAAGCTTTATATGTATGTGAGGAATTATATGGGTCGTGTTATGTACTATATTGTTTACATAAAGCTGGGAAATAGGAGTGTGCCTCTTAATCTTACTTATCCTTATCCTGCTCCTGTGATTGCTAGGTTTGAGAGAATATTGATGTATAATGAGTCTTGGGTTTTTCCTATTTATTTGGTGATGAATAAAACTGGGATAAATTATAGGATTGTATTTGAACTTTGGATTTATAACGAAACGATTGCAAGTGAACAGTTTTACCAAAGGACGTGCCAACTTTGGCTAAATGTTACAGAATAGTAACTTTTAGGGAAAACAGAGTCTTAGGTTTGCTTTTATAATGTTTAGTTTAAAGTGCTCATATTTTAACTAAGATGAATGAGTCGTAGCAATCGCTTTGAATATCTTTTTGCGTGATATGGTATTTGACAGTTAAAAACTAAAAACTACATGGAATATGAGGTGAATTGTTCACTATTTTGTTCTTTCCATATTTTTAACATCTTTTTGATCTCTTTTTGGATGTTGAATTCTCTTTCTATTTTCTTTTTTCCGTTTTCTCCCATTTTTCTTCTCAGATCCTCGTTTTCGAGTAGAAGTTTTATGGCTTCGGCTAGTTGGTTGACGTTTCTGGGTTCGACTAGTAAGCCTTCTTTTCCGTTTTCTATGATTTCAGGTATTCCGGCAAGTTTTGTTGATATGACGGGTATTTTTAGGTACATTGCTTCCATTAGGGATACGGGTGTGCTGTCCATGTCGTTGTTTTTGCTTTTTACGCATGGTAGGATGAATAAAGTGGCTTTGCTTAGCTCTTTCATTAAAGATGCGTCATCTAAGCTTCCTAGAAGTTTTACATTTTTTTCTAAACCGAGTAGGGAGATCATTTTCTTTAGTATGTTTTCTAACTCCCCGGATCCTATGATTCTATACTGTATTTTGGGGAATTGTTTCACTAATTTTTTTACTGCTAGTATGCCGTATTTAATTCCCTTTTTCTTTTGTAGTCTTGCTACGGTTAGAATGGTGTAGTCTTCTGGGTTTCTTTTGATTTTCTGTAGTTTACTGATGATAGGGCATGGTCTAACTACTTGTATTTTTCCCTTTTTCACTTTGGTTAATTCGTGTAGGTATTTTTTGTTGTAGTAAGATGGAACAAACGTAGCAAGGGAGTTTGAGATTCTTAATTTCAGCATCGATACATTTGGTTTAACAAATATGTCAGCTGCATGTGCGGTAAACGTGTAGGGTGTTTTTATTGTTTTAGACATTAACATGGCGGTTTGTGTTGGTGTTCCGTTGAAATGTGCATGTAAAATATCTAAATCGAGTTTATTTGCTATTTTGGAGAAATGTTTGGAGGCTTTGATGGCTAATAACTTGTTAGCTATGTTTTCGGTGGTGTAGTTCCATTTTAGTTTTTCCACTATTTTTGATCCATATTTTACAATGTTCCTACTTTTCTTGCGGCCCAATAGGTAGTGGACGTTTTCTAAAATGTTAAATCTTTTTACTTCTTCGTGTGTGTGTTCTTCGTTAGGATTTGAAATAGAAAATACTATTACTTCATGCCCCTGTTTTTTTAATTCTACTATTTCATTTAGTATAAATGTTTCAGAGAGTTTTGGGAAAAGCCCTAGTACATATCCGATTCTCATTTTTGTCCTCAAATTTAACTTTGGCTGATATTATGTTTGTATAAAGCTATTTTTCAATTAAAATTTTGCTAATGATCTGCTTTATGGTAATGGCACGGATCAGTGCTTAGTGTTCTTAGAAGAAAGATTTCTTAAATTGAGATTTAACGGTTGTTTATGGGGTTTTGGATCTTAACGTAAATATGGGTTTGAAACTTTGGATCGTAAGGAAGAAAGAAACATAAAAGGTTTAAACTGTTCGTTAAGTGGAAAGTTTTGTCAATGTTTGGAGATATAAGTTTAGGTGCTTAAGTAAAGGAGAGTAATGGAATTAGATATTCATGTTAGTGACGTTTTTCCGTATTTTAAAAACTAACAAAATCGGATAGAATTTATGACTTTAATAAGGCTTTAAATTTGAACTAGATTGTATCATATGTTTTAATGACAGATCTATATAAGGCTGACTAGCTGAATTGAGTCGAATTCCAATTAAATTTAATTACGTAATCTTTTAATATTAACTTGTGTAGTCATTAAAAAGTCAATAAAGCTGTTTGGGAGGATACTATGTGTACTGTTAGTGTGATAATTCCAACCTTTAATAGGGCTCATACTCTTTGTAGAGCCGTTAATAGTGTTCTTAACCAAACTTTCCGCGACTTAGAGGTTATTATAGTTGACGATGATTCAAAAGACAACACTGAGGAAATTTTGAGGAAGTTTAATGACTCTAGGGTTGTTTATGTGAAGCATAAGTCAAATAGGGGTGCTGGAGCTGCAAGAAATACTGGAATTAAAAATGCTGAAGGAAAATACATAGCTTTTTTAGATTCTGATGATGAATGGCTGCCAGTAAAATTAGAAAAACAGCTGAAAAAGATAGAGCGGGCGAACAATCGGGTTGGACTTATCTATACTGGTTTCAGCGTTCTTAGTGAAAATGGGAGGAAAATTTTAGATTGGACTCCTAAAATAGAGGGAAGAGTGTTTGATAGGCTTTTAGAGGGAAACTATTTGGGAACCACTTCAACAGTTTTGCTTCGACGTGAATGTTTTGATGAGGTTGGGTTTTTTGATGAAAGTTTGAAAAGTTGTCAAGATTGGGATATGTGGATAAGGGTTGCAAGGAAGTATGAGTTTAGATGCATTCCAGAGCCTTTGGTAAAATATTATATTATGAGGGATAGTATTAGTAAAGCTCTTAAAAAGAGGTTTCGTGGTCATCTTGCAGTTTTTCGTAAGTGCAAAGAGTATGTTTCACAGGATAGCTATTCAAGGATTGAATATTATTTTAAGATTGCTAAATTAACATTTATAAGGATATTATGGGCAACAGGGGAAATATTGCTCTTTAAAATTTTAAGATAATGTTTTAAGTGTTATTTTAATTTGATTTCATGTTTTCCCTCTCTTTGCTGGTAACTGTTTAAGTTTTTTCGTTTTAACATTTCTTGTTGGCTGAAAGCTTTTGTCTAAAACAATATGAGAGGATATTTAATGAGGATGTAGAACTAAAAAGCTTTGGACATTTTAATTCGGGAGTATATCAAAAATCGTTTTGATATATTATCGAAAGTTTATATTTATAGTGCTAGGTGTTTTCTAATTTATTTAGGGTAAGTTTTATTTGTAATGGTTGATTGTATTGTTGTGGTGAGTTATTTGAAAGTTATTTTAGTTGGGGTGGATGGCGCTACATACTGGGTAATAAGAGAATTGCTTCCTAGACTTAAAGGTTTTAACAAATTGACGGAAGAAGGCGTCGTATGCGGTTTAAGGACTACTTTACCGCCTTTAAGTAGTTGTGCTTGGGCTAGTATTTATACTGGTGTTAGACCTAGTAGGCATGGTTTATTTGATTTTGTTGGTATTGGGAATGATTATGGTGTTCATGGTATGGGTTTTGTTAATGCTTTGAGATATCCTGTTTTTTGGAGTTTACTTGGGAAATTTGGTTTTAGAAGTGTTGTTGTAAATCCCCCCATGATTTATCCGGCTTTTAAGGTTAATGGAGTTTTGGTTTCTGGTTGGCCTTCTCCCAAGCTGTCTGTTTATCCTAGTAGATTTGGGAAAATTTTGAGGGAAGTCGGTTATAGGATTGATGTTGATGGTTTGGAGGGGCGTTTTAGGAAAGACCCTGATGGTACTGTGGATGATTTGGTTGAGGTTGCTAAGGTTCGTGGTGAAGCTTGTTTTAGACTCTCTGAAGAGCTTGGAAATTGGGATTTGATGTTTCCTGTTTTCACTATTTGTGACAGGATTCAACATTTTGCCTTGGGCCGTAATGGGTGGAGAAAATGGGTTCTGAAAGCTTACAGGGTTGTTGATGAATTTATTCAACGTGCCTTAAGATTGTTAAGGGATGAAGATGAGGGCTTATTGTTTATTGTTTCTGATCACGGTTTTCAACCTATTAGGAAAACTTTTCTTGTGAATTCTTGGCTTGTGAAAAAGGGTTTTGCTAAGTTGAGATACAGTCATTTTCGCTCTTTGATTAGGGAGTATATTGTGAATGGTATTAGTTTGAGAACTATTTATTGGGGCGCTTCTCATAAGAGGCTTGCTAGTTTAGTTGGAAAAATTAATAATTTGTTTTTGGGCGGTGCACCTAAGCGCGGGAGATTTAGTATAAATGATTTTGTTTTGCGTAAAACCTTGGCTTTTGCTTCCGGTACTATTAGTCCTGCCACCTTCATTTGGATTAATGATGACAGGTTTAGATATTTCGCTATTAAACGTTCAAAGAAAAATCTTGTAAAAGAGAAACTTATTGATGCACTTTTAGATATTAAGGATGGCAGTAAAGAGAATATAGTGCGTGATGTTGTGGATGTTGAAAATCTTTACGATGAAAACGGGCAAAGTAACCTTGTTTCCCCAGATTTAATGGTTATTGCAAACAATGAATATACCATTGACCCCTGGTATGTTAGCTCGAGCTATGTGGTTAGTCCAAGTGTTTATAGGCATGGAGACCATAGCTTTGAAGGTGTTTTTGCTGCCGCTGGCCCATCCGTTAATCGTTTAAGAGATTTTGATTTTTGTGGCGTCTTAGACATAGCTCCCACAATTTTAAACCTTTTTAATATTGACACTCCCCCATGGATGGATGGAATTTCACTAATTGACCCAGACCTGTTGCTAAAGTCCCGTTTAAAGAATAGCTTAAAGATTAAGGTAAAAATTATTGAAAGGAAAATGCGCGGGACTTCAAGGAAATAACTTCTTTCACACAAATATTTTTATGTTAGTTATGTAGATTTGATGTTTTGGAGGTTGATTGATTTGGGTGAAGACAAGGTTGCAGTATATATTCCTAAAGATTTATACGAGGAAATTAAGAAACGTGTTGATCTAAGTGGCGGAGAATTTAAAAACGTCGAGGAATATGTGGAGTTTGTTTTAAGAGAAATCGTGAAGGAGGAAGAGGAGGAAGAATTTGAATACACGCCGGAAGAAGAAGAGAAAATAAAGGAAAGACTTCGTGGTTTAGGATATCTTTAGACATATTTATGTAAATATATGTTAAGCTGAGCGTATCAGGTTATGTATTTTAATTCTGTTAGCTTTTCTAAAATTTTTTGAACACATTGCTCTGGGCCCATTTTTTCCGTGTCTACTATTACTTCTGGGCTTTCCGGTTCTTCGTAGGGATCTGATATTCCTGTGAAGTTTTTTATTTCTCCCCGTACCGCTTTTTTATAGAGACCTTTGGGATCTCTTTTCATACATGTCTCTACGGAGCATTTTACGTAGACTTCGATGAATTTTTCTATTAGGTTTCTTGCGTAGTCTCTCATTGCCCTATATGGTGAAACTAAACTTACTATAACTGCCACTCCATGTTTAGCTAACATCTTAGCTAGATAGGCTACTCTTCTTCCATGTTTTAACCTATCTTCCTTCGAAAAACCTAGGTCTTGACTTAAACCTTTTCTTAACTCGTCTCCGTCAAGTACTTCTGTGTCCCAGCCAAGTTCCTGTAACTTTTCTTCAAGTTTTCTTGCAATTGTTGTTTTACCTGATGCAGGTAATCCAGTTAACCACACAACAAAACCTCTCATCCTATACACCTTTTACAGGTTTTCCTTCCATATCGCTTGGAGGCTCCATATCCAAAAGATAGAAAATCGTGGGGGCTACATCAAGTATATCTATATCTACTTTCTTCCCACCAAGGTTCTGAGAAGGATCGTAGACGATGTATATGCCATATTGGCTGTGTACGGCATCATCCGGTCCTGTATCGTTTTCTGGCAGGTAAACTGTTTTGTGCCCGATTGTTCCAGCTGACCTCCAATACAGGTCGTCGAAGAAAACCATGAGGTCCGGGGGTTCCCCGTTTATTTCTGGGTAGTATTCTTCTGGTTTTATTACTTTTGTTTCTAGTTTTTCCCCATTTGGCCCTGGTATGTTTTTTATTTTTTCTGCTAATTCGTCTCTTACGTCTTCGTATTCTTCTGGTTTTATTATTCCTTGCGGTTCTCTGCCTTCTACGTTTAGGAATATTCTTGCGTAGTAGCCTCCCCATCCCCATGCTATGGTTTTCTTCCAATCTACCTCCGCTTTTTCCAATCTTGTTTTTTGTTCAGGATATTTTTTGAGAGTTAAATACCCTTCTTTTATTAGCCACTCGTTTATGCATAGTGCTCCTTTCATTCTTTTTGCTCCATGGTCGGAAACAACGACGATCTTTGTGTTTTTTGGAACTATTTTTAGAAGTTCTCCTATTTGCTGGTCTAAATACTTATAGTAGTTTTCGATTACATCACTATATTTGCTGTTTGGTTCGTATAGGTGGTGTTCTGGGTCGAAAAATTTCCAAAAAGCGTGCTGAACGCGGTCTAAACCTATTTCTACGAACATGAAGAAGTCCCATTCCTTATTTTTAAGCAAATATTTTATTATTTTGAACCGTTTTTCTGTCATTTCGTAAAGTCCTTTTATTAGTTTGTCTCTTTCCTCTGTTCTAAACGTTACGTCGAAAATATAGTTTCCAACTATTTTCTCGATTTCTTCTCTGAATTCTGGAGGATATGTGTATTGTTTTGCGTTTGTTGGAGTAATGAAACATGATATGAGGTAGCCGTTGAGAGGTTTTGGAGGATAGGTTGGCGGTACTCCAATAACTATGGATTTTTTACCCTTTTCGCTCAAAATGTTCCATACGGTTTTTTCTTTGATTTTCTGGTAGTTTGCTATCCATATGTCTGTGTAAGAATAGTTTTTTCTATGTCTAAAACCATATATTCCTAGTTTTCCGGGGTTTTTGCTTGTTACCATTACCATCCAAGCTGGAATTGTAATCGGAGGAACACAACTTTTCATTCTTCCATATATTCCATTTTCAACAAGATGTTTTATGTTTGGTAGCTCATCTAAAAACTTGTTAAATAATAATTCGGGAGGTGCTGCATCTAAACCGATAACTAAAACTTTTGGTTTGTTCATTTTTGTTCCCTTAATTTTATTTGATTGGAAATCTTATTGTCTGGCTATTATTATATGAAGATTTTTATAAGAGTTATTATGCCAAGCGTAATGGACGCGTAACCGACTAGATTTTTTAATTTCTTTTCCTTTATCTTTCTAACAGTATAAGCCGAAAAAGGCGTTGATAAAACGCTTCCCATTATTAGTGGCACAACTACATTCCAGCGAATCATAACGCGAGTAGCTATGTAAATTAGACCGCTTGCTAGACATGTTACTGCTTCTGCTAGGGTTGTTCTTCCAATAGCATGTTTACTTTCAGTTCCACTCAGTATTTGCCCACACGTGAGGATTGGACCGTATCCTCCACCGCTTATTCCTTTGTTAAAAGAGCTAATTAGCCCTAGGCCAAGGATTTTCTTCCATGAAAAGTTAGTTTTAACCTTGACTATTAGAGTTAGGATTCCAACTGTTAAAACCATGCTTCCGATGTATATTCTTAGTATGAAGCTTGATAGTCTTATAGCTACTAAGACTGCTGTTGTCGCACCTATTATGCCGCATATTGCAAGAACAGAGGTTACTTTAGTGTCTATGGATCCAAGGTTGAAATTTACATTTTTAAATTTGTGATGGAAGAATGATGCTACTAATCCTGAGGAGAGTTGAGATATGAGAACTGCTGGTACAGCTTGTAATGGTTGAATTCCAATTATTAGGAGAAGTGGAGTTAGGGTGGTTCCGTAGCCCATTCCTATCGATGAATCTATATATTCGCAGATAAATGCTAATATTGTGATGATTAAGAAAAAGGTTGTTTTAGTCATATTTATTTGCCTTCTATTATTCTACAAATGGGTTTTCCCATTTTAATATTATTTCTGCGATTTCTGGTCTCATTATTTCTTTTGGTGGTTTTTTGCCTTGTTGTAAAAGTTTTCTTATCATTGTTCCGCTGAATCTTACTCGATATTCTTCGGGATGCGGACATGTTTTTTCGTTTGCCATGCCGCCGCATTTTTTGCATATGAAGAATTCTTTGAAGAATATTGGAACTATTCCTAGGTCTGGGAATTCATCGAATATTTCTTGGGCGGCGTATGGTGGGTAGAAGTTTCCTACTCCTGCGTGGTCTCTTCCAACTATGAAGTGGGTGCATCCAAAGTTTTTTCTTACGATTGCGTGGAATATTGCTTCTCTTGGCCCTGCGTATCGCATTTCTGTTCGCAGTATTGCGAGCACTGCTCTGTCTTTAAGATAGTAGTGTTTTATTAGTTCTTCGTAAGCTGCTAAAATTACTTCGTCTTTGAAGTCTCCCTTCTTCTTTTTCCCGATTACTGGGTTTATGAATAGCCCATCTGTAAATGTTAGGGCTGTTTTTTGCACGTATTCGTGACCTATGTGTGGTGCATTTCTTGTTTGAAATCCTACTACTGTTCTCCAACCCTTTTCTTTGAAAAGTATCCTCGTTTCTACGGGCCATAGAGTGTACTTGTAGTAAGGGTTTTTTGAATGGTCTAATAGGTCTATTTTTCCTCCTATGAGTTTCTCTTTCATTTGGTATGTTTTTGCTACTCCTGGGTGTGCTGGATCTTTTACTCCGAATACTTTTTCTGCATGTTTTTCTTTATCGTAGCCGTAGATTTCTTCTATGTGGAGTATGGCTATAGGTTTATCTTCCTCCAAGGATAATATTGTTATATCGTCTCCTTCTTTCACCGATTTTATTTCTTCTTCGCTAACATCTATTACGATGGGTATTGTCCATGGAAGGTCGTTGGATAATCTCATGTTTTCTAGAACGTTTAAGTAGTCTTCTTGCGTCATTGGGCCTTCTAGTGGGCTGAAAACTCCGTGAGCAATATTTTCGAGGTCTTTGATGTATTCGTTTGTTATTTTTATTTTTGGCAGTTCTAAGGCTTCTTCTAACCTTTTTTCTCTTTCTTTACCTTTTAATACTCTGTTTATGAGTTTTCCTCCGTGTGGCGGCGGCATTTTCCAACCTCCATTAATCTATGTATCCGAGGGCTCTTAATCTTTCTTTTATTTCTTCTTCCTCTTCCTCTGAGAAGACTTCTTTTTCTTCTTCCATTTTTGCGAGATATTCTCTTATTATGTGAGTTACAAAACTTGATACTGAGGTGAATTCGGTTTCCTTTATTTTTTCTTCAAGTTTTTTGTACAGGGTTGTTGGTATTGAAATTGAAGTAAAATTCTTAGGTTTAGATTTTTCTTCCGTCATCTTTACCATCACTTCCATTTAGAAGTGAGTTAATAAAAGTCATATATAAATTTCACGGTTATATGCGTGATATATCAAGAAAATATAAGTGAAAAA
>JAGGSW010000014.1 GCA_021158895.1 Candidatus Odinarchaeota archaeon
ATGTAAAAGTATTAATTGAGAATTACTTATGGAATAATTTAATCATACTAGGAGGTCAAACTTCTTGGACGAGTTGCAACTAAGGGTTGCAGAGGCTAGGCAAGAAGACGTAAATCGTTTTATTGTCAGACTTAGCAGTGAAGCAATGGAGAAATTGGGTGTTAAAACTGGCGATGTTATAGAAATTAAAGGCAGAAAAATAACTGCTGCAATAGTTTGGCCTGCTTATGATGAAGATCGAGATCAAGAAATTATCCGAATGGACGGTACGATAAGACATAATGCGGGTGTAAGTCTTGGAGAAAAGGTTACTGTGAGAAAGGCAAATGAGAAGGAAGCTAAAACAGTTGTACTTTCACCAATTTCCACATCTATTCATAAAATGGATAAAAGTTTTGTAACATTTGTTAAAAGAAGGTTGCTAAACTGCCCCCTGACAAGGGGGGACGTAATAAATATACCATTATTGAAAAGAGCTTTAAGTTTTCGCATAATATCAACAAAGCCGGTAGGGGTAATAATAGTTACCGATAGGACCAATCTTATAGTTAGAGAAAGTGCTGAAGAAGCCGGTGCAATACCTTATGTGACATATGAGGATATTGGTGGTCTTCATGAGGCTATTCAGAGGATTAGGGAGATGGTTGAGTTGCCTTTGAAACATCCAGAGCTTTTCCAAAGGCTTGGTATAGATCCGCCAAAAGGAGTGCTTCTTTTTGGTCCCCCTGGCTGTGGAAAAACATTGTTAGCTAGGGCTGTTGCAAATGAATCTGACGCATACTTTATCCACATAAATGGCCCTGAGATAATGAGTAAGTTTTATGGTGAATCTGAAAAAAGGTTGAGAGAAATTTTTGAAGAAGCTAAGAAGAATGCTCCTAGTATTATTTTTATTGATGAGATTGATGCTATTGCTCCTAAGAGGGAGGAGGTTACTGGTGAGGTTGAGCGTCGTGTTGTTGCTCAGCTTTTAGCTCTCATGGACGGTTTAAAGGCTAGAGGTCAGGTTATTGTTATTGGTGCTACTAATAGGCCTAATGCTTTGGATCCTGCTTTGAGGCGTCCTGGTCGTTTTGATAGGGAGATTGAAATCGGTGTTCCAGATAGGGATGGTCGCCGCGAAATCTTGCAAATTCATACCCGCGGCATGCCACTAGCAGAAGACGTAAACTTGGATAGGCTTGCGGATATGACTCATGGTTTTGTGGGAGCAGATTTAGCAGCACTATGCAGAGAAGCGGCTATGAAGGCTCTTAGAAGATATTTACCTGAAATAGATTTGGATGAGGAAGTAATACCTCCGCATGTACTTGAAAAAATTAAGATAACTATGAAGGATTTCCTTGATGCTTTAAAAGAAATACAACCCTCGGCTATTAGAGAGGTACTTGTGGAAGTACCAAATGTTCATTGGGATGATGTAGGTGGACTTGAAGAAGTAAAGCGGGAGTTAAAGGAAGCTGTGGAATGGCCATTAAAACATCCAGAAGTATTTAAACGTATGGGTGTAGACCCGCCTAAAGGAATATTGCTCTACGGTCCCCCGGGAACTGGAAAAACACTTTTAGCTAAGGCTATAGCAACAGAAAGTGAAGCTAATTTCATAAGTGTAAAGGGCCCCGAACTGATGTCAAAATGGGTTGGAGAATCTGAAAAAGCCGTAAGAGAGATCTTCAGAAAAGCACGTATGGTGTCTCCGGCAATAGTATTTTTTGATGAAATCGACTCTCTTGCACCTAGAAGAGGATTTACGAGTGAAACACAAGTTACAGAGCGAGTTGTAAGTCAGCTATTAACGGAACTTGACGGACTTGAACCCTTAAGGGAGATAGTCGTGATAGCGGCTACTAGTAGACCAGATATGTTGGATCCGGCTCTTCTAAGGCCTGGAAGATTCGATAGACTAATATATGTGCCACCACCAGATAAGAAGGCTCGTCTAGAAATACTGAAGATACATACGCGTAAAATGCCTATAGCTGACGATGTGGATCTCCTAAAACTTGCAGAAGCAACAAATGGCTTTGTTGGGGCTGATTTAGCAGCATTGTGTAGAGAAGCAGCAATGTTAGCCTTGAGAGAAGATATTGAGGCAAAAATGGTAAGATGGAAACATTTTGAAAAAGCTTTGCAGAAAATACATCCAACTGTAACTCCTGAAGCAATAAGATGGTATGAAAGATTAAAGGAACAGTTTAAACGTTTCCATCAGCTTCAACCCACTCCAACAGTTTAGTGGAGGTGTAGAAATGCCAGTAAGACCACAAATATGGAACCTAACGCCGTTAAAAGTTCTGATTCTCCAAATTGTTAAAAAACATCAAGTAATGTTAGATAGCGATTTAGAACGGCAATTGCAGAAGTATGCGAAAAATTTGTCTCCAACAGAGTTGAATAAAGCATTACTCCAACTTGAGATAGAAGGACTTATACACGTTTCGCAAATAACAAAAACTAAGCGAAAAATTGAGGTAATAACCCCAGAAAAACAGTTTCTTATAGCTGAAGAAGATTAAAAGCGCTCCAATTTTAAAAGTCTTGTAGCTATTTTAGAAAACGAATATCCAATTACTTTTGCTTAATATAGAAGCTGTGTGTAATTTTATTAATATCAAATTGGCAAAAGACAATAAGGGCCGTAATAAATTGGCACATATCTAGCGTATGAGGTGTTAAATGTGAGTAACTTCGAATATAAGCAGGTTATTGTAGTTAGAGACGACCTTAAATTAAGTAAGGGAAAATTAGCAGTCCAAGTAGCTCATGCATCGGTCACCGCTGCAGAGATAGCTAGGAATAAATACGAGGAATGGTGGGAAAAATGGATGAAAGAAGGGCAAAAAAAGGTAGTTGTAAAAGTTAAAACCTTAGAAGACTTACTGGAATTAAAAAACAAAGCCGAAAAACTTGATCTACCCAATGCTTTAATAAGAGACTGCGGACTAACAGAAATCACTCCTGGAACTATAACAGCTCTTGCTATTGGTCCTGCTCCCGAGAAACTAATTGATAAATTGACTGGAATGCTCCCCTTATTGTAGGTGAGTCTTGTGAAAACTCAACGAATAGAGGAATTCATCGGCATTTATGGTTATGCGTCTAAAACAGAAGGTATAGGAGGTAAGATTAGAGAAAAAGTGGAAGATTTTATCGTTGAAGAAATCACTCCTGAAGGAGAAATTCTCAAGGTAGGAAAAGATTACGGATTTAATGTTGAAAAACGTTCTAGATACTTAGTGTTTCTGTTAGAAAAGCATAATTGGGATACTTTTAAAGCAATTGATGTATTAGCTAGGCATTTAAATGTAAAACCGGAGAATTTTTCCTTTGCTGGTATTAAAGATAAAAGAGCGATAACAATACAACGCGTAAGCGTGTGGAGGGTGAGGCCTGAGGATTTACTAAATGTTAAGATTAATGGTTTGTATATAAGGGGATGTTGGTATTCTGATAATAAGGTGAGTATTGGAGATCTCTGGGGCAATCATTTCCGAATTACAATAAGAAAGATAAATCTTGATCAAAACGAAGCCCGACATCGTGTCAAAAGAGTGTTAAGTGAGATTGAAGAAATAGGTGGAGTTCCCAATTTCTTTGGGTTTCAGCGTTTTGGAACAAAAAGACCATTGAACCATATCATTGGTAAATACATAGTAAAAGGACAATTTAGGGATGCAGTTATCAAATTTTTGACAGAAACAGCTCCTTATGAAGACAAAAAAACAAAGGAGGCAAGGCTTACTTTAAGAGAAGATTTGGATTTTAAAAAAGCCGCCGAAATATTCCCAGATTATTTATGGTATGAAAAGCGTATGTTAAAGTTTTTGGCTAATCATCCAAAAAGCTATATCTCTGCTTTGCGCCTGATACCTAAACAATTAAGAATTATGTTTACCCACTCCTATACTTCTTATCTTTTCAACAAGTTTGTTAGTTACAGGATGAAAATGGAAGCTTTAAACGAAGTTTTTGAAGGAGACATCGTATTAAAGTTAGATAAGAACGGTCTTCCATCCAATAAGGCACATGAAGTATCTAGCTCTAGCATTAAGGAGAAACAGAGAGACATAAAGACTGGTAGAGCTGTTATAGCATTGCCGTTAGTAGGTTATGGGATAAAGATTCCACGTGGAGAAATGGGAGAAATTATTAAGAGAGTATTAGAGGAAGAAGGAGTAAAGCCTGAAGACTTTCGAGTAAAATCTATGCCGGAACTAAGTGTAAAAGGAACTTATAGATCTATTATTTTGAAGATTAAAGATTTCAAAGTAATAGGACCTGTAGATGATGAATTAAACCCTAGTACACTTAAGATTCTCATGCAATTCGCTATTCCAAGGGGAGGATATGCAACTACAGTTTTAAGAGAATTTATGAAGCCCCGCGACCCTATTTTGTCTGGATTTTAACTTTTACTGACCATTGTGAAATTATTTCTCAATCATTACTTCTGTTGCCTTAATGACAGCCTCTACAGTATCTCCTTTCTTTATATTTAATTCCTTTATTGCATCCTTGACAATTACGGCAGTTATTATAGTTGGTGATGTCACTTTAATCTTCACTTTTGCTAGGAGTTCTCCTTTTTCGATGTCAATAATTTCTCCTTCAACTTTATTCCTAGCACTTATCATGATATCAGCCATCCTTTTTATCAACCATCACTTCTGTTGCTTTAATTATAGCTTTGACTTGATCTCCTTTTTTGAGTTTTAATTCTTCAACAGCTTCCCGGGTGATTATTGAGATAATAGTAACAGGAGTTTTTATTTTCATTTTAACTATAGCTGCATTATCATTTTCATCTATTTTAATAACTTCTCCTTTTATTCTGTTTCTTTTTTTAATTCTCAATCCATATGCTTCCCATAGCTCGGGATTCTGTAGGGCGAACTCTAAGAACTCTTCAAAACGTTTGTATTTCCTTAGAATGAATTCCCCTATTTCTGTTAGTTTCATTCCTCCCCCTCCTTTCGCCCCTCCCTTAAAGGTGATGACAACTGGTCTGCCTATCCTTTTTTCTATTCTTTTTAAATATCCCCATGCATATCTATATGAAAGAGAAAGTTTCTTTGCAGCCGAAGATAACGATCCTCTGTCTTTTATAGTTTGGAGAAGTTCAGCTCCTCCCTTTCCTAGAATTGTATCACCTTTATACTCCAACCATACTTTAAATTTCGGTGTTATCTTTTCTACTTCATTTTTCTTCAAATTGCACACCTTTTATAAAAGCGTTAAGAGGACAATCATCTTAGAGAATGATAAGTAACTTGTTACTTTAACTTTTATCGGTAAACATCATAGTCTATTGGTTTTTAGTTATTTTTAAAATACTTCATTAATTCGGAATTTAGTTCAAAACCTATTAAAAAGAAAGCAAGGTTCTTAATATAATTTTAAGGCACTAATCTATCAACGTCTCTTGGAAAGAGTACACATTCTCTTATGTTATTGACCCCGCAAATTACCATGAGCAGTCTGGCTAGACCGAGGCCAAAACCAGCATGGGGTGGCATTCCCCAGTCAAAAGTTTGTAGATGATATTTGAAAGATTCGGGATTAAGTCCTTGGCTTCTTAATCTTTTAATTAGTAATTCTTTGTTATGGATTCTAGTTCCTCCAGAGGCTAATTCAAGCCAACTCCACATAAGATCAAAGGCTTCACAAATCTTTGGGTTATTATCTTTTGGTTTGATGTAGAAGGGTTTGCTTTCAGTAGGCCAGTCCACTATGAAATAGGGACCTTTGAATTTTTCACCAAGCTTCCTTACTGCGGGAGTTGGTAAATCTTCGCCCCAAGGAATTGGCATATTTTCTTTCTCTAGTACTTTCAGTATTTCATCATATGTATATCGTGGGAATGGTGTTTTTGGGATTTCTAATTTTCTGTTTAAAGTTTCTAATTCAGCTGCACATTTTTCTTTTACTTCTTGTAGAACATAAATAATTAATTTTTCTAAGTTTTTCATAGCATCGTCTGCAGTGGCAAAAGCTTCTTCCATATCAACCATTATTAACTCAGCTAGGTGACGTGTTGTACGGTGTTCCTCCGCCCTGAAAACAGGCCCTATTTCAAAAACCTTTTCAAATGCTGCTGTTAGTTCCTCTTTATATAACTGTGGGCTTTGAGCTAAATAGGCAACTCGTTCAAAATACGATATAGGGAAAAGTTCTGTACCTCCTTCAGTAGCCGTTGCTATAATTTTCGGCGTATTAACCTCTATGAAACCATTTTTAACAAAGAATTTTCTAATTCTCTGAAGTACTACGTGTCTAATCTTGAAAATCGCAAAAGTTGTTGGCCGCCTTAAATCCAAAATTCTCGCATCCAACCTTGTATCGATTTCAGCCGGCACTTTACCAGTGGGGTCGAGAGGTAAAGGAAATTTTACAGTATTTAGAATTTTAATTTTTTTGGGTACAATTTCTACTCCCTTTTTCGCTTCCGCTGATTCTTTAACAATACCTTTCACAGCAATAACGTACTCGTTCTTTAATTTCTTCAGTTTTTCAAAGATATTTGAATCAATCTTATTCTGATGAGCGGTAATTTGTAGAGTTCCCTCTTTATCCCTCAATATCACAAATATTAGTTTGCCAAGTTTTCTAATTCTTTGAACCCAGCCGCAAACAATAACTTCTTTTCCGTCCAGTTCGGGTGAAATTTCCGAGGACCAGTGAGTTCTTCTCCAGTCTCCTAAATCTTCAATCACACTTTCCACCTCAAAATAAGACAAGAATTCTATAACTAAATTTACTCCAACACTATTCTAAATCTTTCATTTAAAAGGCATTGTATAGCATTTTCTAAGGTTTTAACATCGGCAGGAAGCCTCTTAACATCTGACCGCCTTACTCTAACCTTTTTCTCATATGACCCATCTGGCAACCAGACAATATTAACACCTAGAACTTCAGCTGGAGCTAATAAATCTTGAATTGTTTTTCTTATATCGGGAGAGGAACCTACAACACGTATTTTTTTATTAAGCTTGCCACTAAGAATTTTAACTATCTTACCATTAGGACCTATAACGCTTGAAACATCTTTTTCCCCAACAAGTATGATAATTAGAGGCCCAATTTCTATACTTTTTTTGAATTCAACATCTTTTAAGGCGGGAAAACGTGGTTCTAATTCTAGGAGTTCTTTAGCGATTTTTATGTCTAACTCGGAAACTTCTCCTTTCTCAACTTTTTCTTGACATTTTGGGCATAAAATTCCACTTTTTAAACAAAAGGTACATAGGGGGGTTTTCACATTTCACCTCTCCCATTATTAAAAAATTTATTGTGGGTTTTAGGCAGAGGTATATTTGTGTTCTTACTGTTTCTTTGAAAGTACTATCTCTATGGTTGAAACATTTGCTGGTCCGCCGCCCTTTCCAGTCAGTTGTTCCGTTCCTATTTTTATTTCTTTAACCTCGGTATTTGTTAGGAAGCGCGTTCTCACTATTTCGGCTACATCTACTGCGCGGCTAATTGCTCTTCCTCTAGCCTTTATGCTTACCTCATCTGCGCCGTTATGGAACAATGTTAGAACTGCTAGAACATAGTTCATAACGGGCTTATTTCCAATGAATACGGTATTTTCTTCTGCCATAACTGTTCCCTCCAAGAAGCTACTAGCTTTAAGCTGTTGCACACTAACTAGTGTGAAGATTTAAAACTTTCGAAAGGGAGTATGTCGACACCAAAATTTTTATATATGTAAAGTTTTTTGTAGACAGCGACGTATCTTAACGTATGTAAAATTTTACGTTAAAAAATGCAACGGGCGAAACCTCATGGCATCCTACGCAGCTAAATTAACTGATAGGCAATTTGAAATTTTAAAGAAATTATATGAAAGTGGAAAGCCTGTACGCGTATACTCCATACATAAAACTCAGAAAAAATTGGCTGACGAATTAGGAATCACAAGACAAGCCTTAAGCAACCACCTAAGAAAGCTGCGAGAATTGGGCTTTGTTAGAACTGGAAGAGGCTTTATAGACCTAACTGAGAAAGCGCTAGCCACTTTGGGAGAAGAAGGGGCAGATGCCTTCGTTTTCATCAAGGTCTTACCACAATATAGAGATGAAGCATATGAAGCTATAAAAAAAATAGGCGTCAGCAACCTCTACAGGGTAACTGGAGAAATCGATTTAATAGCTATGCTTAGTAGAACAAGACTTGACGAATTTTTGAGAGAAATAGCAAAAATTAAGGGCGTAACAGAAACTAGCGCACACATTGTACTAGAGGAACTCTCAAGGCATGAGAGGGAATAGCATGAGACTATACGAGTATCAGGCTAAGAACATTTTCAGAGAATATCAAATACCAGTACCGGAAGGACAAATTGCAGAAACACCAGAAAAAGCTGTAGAAATAGCAAAAAGTATGAGTAGGCCAGTTGCAGTCAAGGCTCAGGTCTTAGTTGGTGGAAGAGGAAAAGCCGGTGGAATAAGGTTTGCAAATATACCTGAAAAGGTTGCAGAAATCGCTTCTCAGCTTTTAGGATCAAAGATAAAAGGAGTAGAGGTAAGAAAAGTACTTGTTGAAGAGAAATTAGAGATAGAGCGCGAATTATATTTAGGGATAACCGTTGATAGATCTGCAAGAAAATATGTTGCCATAGCTAGTTCTAGAGGGGGCGTGGACATCGAAGAGGTAGCTGAGGAACACCCCGAGGAAATAATAAAGCATTATATAGATCCGCTATTGGGTTTTCATAGTTTCGAAGCAAGAGAAATGGTCAAAAAGATGGGACTAAGGGGCAGAGATCTAATTCTTGCGGCAGATATATTGAATAAATTGTGGAAAATCGTTGAGGACTATGACGCGGAGCTAGTGGAAATAAATCCTCTCGTAAAGACAAGAGATGGCAAAATAATTGCAGCTGATGCTCGTTTGATCATAGATGACAACGCTCTTTTTAGGCATTCAGAATTCAAGGAAGTACTAAAGTCTGAAAAGAGAGAACTAAATGAAAGAGAATTAAAAGCTAGTGAAAGAGGTCTTGCATATGTTGAACTAGAGGGTGACATCGGAATCATTGGGAATGGCGCAGGACTGGTCATGGCTACGCTTGACATGGTTAGCTTGTATGGCGGAAAACCAGCCAACTTTTTGGATGTGGGCGGAGGAGCCGATCCTGAGAGAATGGAGGCAGCACTCGAAATTGTTTTGTCAAATCCTCGGGTAAAAGTAGTTTTTATAAACATCTTAGGTGGAATTACACGTTGCGACTGGATGGCTAAAGGTATAATAGAAGCAAGAGAAAAAATCAAGACAAGAGTACCGTTAGTGGTAAGAATGGTTGGAACATTAGAGGAAGAGGGGAAAAAGATATTAGAAGAGGCCGGGATAGACGTGTTAGATTCCATGGAGGAAGCTGCTAAAAGAGCTGTAGAAATTTCAAAACAACTAGCGGGGAGTTAAAAGCATGGCTATACTTGTAAATAATAAAACAAAAGCTATAGTACAAGGAATAACCGGAACTCAAGGAAGCTTTCACACAAAGTTAATGCTTGAATATGGAACAAAGATTGTTGCTGGCGTAACTCCTGGAAAAGGAGGACAAGAAGTTCATGGAGTTCCAGTATACGATACTGTTAAGGAGGCATTAAGTGAACATGATGCTAATGCCTCAATAATATTTGTACCGGCACCCTTTGCTAAAGACGCAGTGTTAGAGGGAATAAATGCAGGTCTAGAATTAATTGTAGTCATTACTGAACATATCCCAATAAAAGATACCATTCAAATGGTTGAAGTAGCTAAAAGAAACAATGTAAACATAGTTGGACCTAACACACCTGGAGTTATTACGCCAGGTGAATGTAAACTTGGCATAATGCCAGGCCATATTTTTAAGCGGGGCCCCATCGGCATTATTTCAAGAAGTGGCACGTTAACCTATGAAATTGCAAGCAATTTAACAAAGGCAGGATTTGGTCAATCCACTTGTCTTGGAATAGGGGGAGATCCCATAATTGGAATAAATTTCGTGGAAGCCTTGGAGATGTTTGCAAACGACCACGAAACCAAAGCGGTTGTTTTGATTGGCGAAATCGGCGGCGATGCTGAGGAGAAAGCTGCAGAATACATAAGAAAAGAATTTAATAAGCCCGTAACAGCTTTTATAGCTGGGAAAACAGCGCCACCCGGGAAGAGAATGGGACATGCTGGAGCTATTATTTCAGGTAGAACTGGAACTGCACAAAGTAAGGTAAAGGCCTTAAAGGATGCTGGTGTACACGTAGTAGATAGACCTAGAGAAATCTCAGAGAAATTAAAGGAAATATTAAGTTAGCACCTGACGTAAAAATTAGCAATTGACCGCATATTTTGAATTCATCTTCTCCTTTAACTTTTTGAATTTAAGTCTTTTAATACGTATATTGAAGCAAAGGTTGGTAAAGGGCTTTCATTTAAGGTATTTTATGGTTTTAGGCTATCATTTAAGACTTGCTTTGACATTTTCAATGTTTTTAGATGATTTTAGAGCTAAATTGGTACTATTGCGAATCTAAATTTAAATAAAAAATTGTTTAAAATGTTTGAGTACCAATAAACTTTTAAATAAAAAAGCTTCAAACTAAACAGTGCCCATTAATTTCACGGAACCGGAAGTTCTTAGTATTAATTTATTGTAAATAAAGGGGGAAAACAGATGCCAGTAAGTGACCCAATAAAAAGAGAAATAGCCATGAAACATCTACTATATGTAAAAATCTGCAGAAAATGCGGCGCAAGAAATCCGCCATCGGCTGTTAAATGTAGACGGTGTAAAAGCAAGAGATTAAGATGGAAGAAGCGAGGGGCCTCCCGTTAAACTTAATCGACTTTTGTCGTTTGATGTTATCAAAATAAATTAAAATTTTATTAACTGTTTCATTT
>JAGGSW010000166.1 GCA_021158895.1 Candidatus Odinarchaeota archaeon
TTCTTCTACTTCAACTTTTTCGTTACTCATGTTTTTCACCTGTAAAAATTCTTATAACTAGGGAAATTATGAAGGAGAAGAGGGAAAGCTTCAGTGTTGATTCTAAAATTAAGTTTTGAAGATTTAGATTCTGAATTATGAGGTAGAGCAGCGGTATGAGAATTAAATACCAAAAAGACTCTTTTTCTTCTTTGTTTAAGCGATACCCTTCGTAGA
Organism: Candidatus Odinarchaeota archaeon; assembly: GCA_021158895.1. Taxonomy (GTDB): domain Archaea; phylum Asgardarchaeota; class Baldrarchaeia; order Baldrarchaeales; family DXJG01; genus DXJG01. The sequence goes on from JAGGSW010000166.1 coordinate 217, forward strand.
GGAACCATGTAAAATTGTTTTCTTGTCTTTCTCTTGTTCTTTGCCAATTTTTCTTTGTTAGAAATTTGTATAACACATACAATACGAGCAATGGGACTGAAATAGCCAGAATAGGTCGAAAATTATTGATTGATTTAAGTAGCATCATTATGATTTGATCGAGCATTTTAGGGCCTCCATTTCGATTTTTCCAGCTAAATTGGCAATTTTAAGAGGAGAACTAGAAAAAACAATAATTTTTAGTTCTTCACTTTCATTTTCGAAGATTACGATAGAATCGTTAGAATAGAATTTGCTACCATATTGTGTAAATCTCATATCCAACAAAAGTCGACCTAAGCGTTCTAGTAAATTGTCTTCAGGCTTTTCTATTTTTATTGTCCAGTTGTATTTTCTTCTTTCCTTTCTTTTTCGCTCCTCTTCCAAAACCTTTTTTGGATTTTTTATTTTTGCCAATTAAGCGATAATACAAGCCATTCAAATGCCAAAATTGCAATTAGCACCGCTAGAATTTCAAAGAGTTGTGTTGAGTTTAGCACTTATACTCACCCCTAACTTTCTAGTTAGATCTTTAGCCTTCTCAGAAACGTCCTTGTACCCTTCTAGTTTAGCTATGGTTGCGATTGCGTGGAGAATCCAGCCTGAAAGGTCTAGGAGAGATTCAAAATCCCCGGATGAAATATTAAATCTTTCAGGAACCTCCTCCAGACGTATCCTATTTTCATAAACTTCTAAAATTGCAACCTGAAACTGTGGAGGAACAGATCTGCCTTCTAAGGCGAGAACTTTACCGAACATTTCACAGAAATCTTTCATATCATTTATTCCAATCTTCAGGCTTTCTCTAATAATTATGGCTGTTTTCGGCCTTAAATAGAGTTTTACAACTATGTTTCCGAAATTTGTTGTTTCGTAAACATTTTTCTCTGCGGTTCTAATTTTTCTAACTAGTTTATTAGATAAAAGAAAGTCTAGGACATATTTTCTTTCTAAACTTTGTGAAATAACTCCTTTAAAGTCCGGCAGATAATTGTCGATGTAAAGAGCGAGTTTTGTGAGATGTCTACATAAGGAAGTTCTTAGAGATGAGAAAATTATGCAATTGCAGTGAGGCCCGTTAGGGGAAAAGGAACACATGTTGCTTCTAACTTTTGCTTCTAACCTGTCTGCATCGGACTTCAAAATCTTGACTTCGCTGTCCTGGATTTTTAAAGCTGCCTCAAACTCTGCTGTTTTCGAGTTTGCTTTAACAATTTCATATATGCTTTCTCCAGGTATTAACAGGAGTTCTCTAATACTTTCCCTGCAGTTTTCTCCACGTTGAAAACACCAGAAGGATCCTCTAAAGAATTCAACTATTTCTTCTTCTGATACACCTGGATTCTCATATATGAAAACTAGTAAAGCTTCATCAAGCCCACTTTCTGCAAGTTTACTTGTAACTGGTTCAAATTTAGGTATGTATTTTCCATTTTCTGTGTTGAAAATTTTGCTTTGAAACAGTTTTTTCTCGTTTTCGTTGTGAACCAGTATAACGCTGTAACCTCTTTCACCGTAGGTTGGTCTTCCCGCCCTGCCAAGAATTTGAAAAACTCTGTTTATGTTTATTTCGTTGATTTCCATGTCTTCGTAGTCTGTTTTAGCTACCAAGAGATCCCTAAGAATGACCAGATGAGCTGGAAAGTTTATTCCCGTTGACAATGTGGTTGTGCAAACTAAAACTTTGATCAAACCTTTTTTGAAGGCCTCTTCAACAAAACTACGTGTTAATGTACTTAACCCTGCATGATGAAAACCTGTGCCGTTCAAAGCAAGTTTTGCAACCTTGTTTGTTAACATTGTCTTCTCATATTTTAAACTGTTAGAAATCATGTGGTTCAGTTCGCTAATCTCGTTGACGCTGATAAAGGGCCTTGTAATATTGGAAAGTTTTTCTGCTAAGCTTTCAGCATCTCTTCTTCGGGAAACAAAAATCAATGTTTGACAATTTTTCTTCAGAAATGTTGCTACAAGTTTTTTAATAGCTTCATTTTTATCCTCTGCAGTTAAAATGAAAGTGTTTAAAGGTACTGGTCTATTTTTTGACGCTATGAGTTTACATTTTAACCATTGAGCTAATTGTTCAGGGTTTCCGATAGTTCCACTTAAAGCAAGCAATTGCAAATTTTCAAAGTTTCTTAAACGAATAGTTATGTTTTCTAGTCTTGGACCCCTTTGCTCCTCTCCCAAATTCTGTATTTCATCTATAACAACTATCCTAATGTCTTTTAGGAAAAGTGGGTTTAACCTAAGAAGAGAATCGAATCTTTCATAGGTTAAAACCATTATATCTACTTTTTCAAGGTCTTCAGCGTAAGCGTAAAAGTCTCCAGTCGATATGCCGATCTTTATTCCTAAATTTTTATATCTTCTTTTAAAGTCTCCATATTTTTCGTAAGCAATAGCTTTTAGAGGAACCAAGAAAACTGCTTTACCCCTGTTTTTTAGAACTGTATTAACGCAGACAAGTTCACCGATCAATGTTTTTCCTGAAGCTGAAGGAGAAGCAAGTAGAAGACTCTCTCCTTTAAAAACACCTGCTTTAATTGCAAGCCTTTGAATATCTGAAAACTGTCTTATTCCTTCTTTCTCCAAGATTTCTAACAGTTTTTCATCTAAACCTAATTCTTCAACCATTTCTAACTGCAATTCTCAACTCCTCCTCATCAATCCATGGAAAAAGCCTTAAAATGTCGATTAAACTATATTCCAACGAGTTTTCTGACGGTCTACGTAAAATTACATCTCTAATGCTTACTTCAACTGTTTTTAACCCTAGAAACGATGCAATTAATTGTGTGCTTTCTTTTAAAGTAACCAAGTAAATCGTAACGTTCCATTTATCGTCTAGCATAGCAAAAATTTCCTTGTTTCCAATTAAGGGAAGCATTTGCAGGGGAATAAAAGATAAGTTTTTCCTGTTGCTCTCTGCAGGAGATAGTATTATTGATAGATGGAAGTTTTGGGCGAAATTGTTAAAATTAGCTTTAAGAAGAGGGAAACCTTGCAATCTGACTGCGATATGGTTTTTATCCAGATTTTTGTTTGGCTTTTTAATTGTCCAGTTAAGTATGGGCGAAAATACTGTTTCTTCGATGCTAATTTCATCCAGTAAAACTTGGTTTTCAATGTTGAGAAGATTCAAGTAGTTTGAAAGATTTTCTGCCTGTATTTTAACTTTCTTAACAATTTCTTCGAAATTTTTGCCCATACACCAGGTTAAGATGAAAAGTTTTGTTTTGCTTTTATGTTTGTGAAATTCTATGCTAACGTTTATTTTTGATGTTTTAAGAACATTTAGAAGATGTGTTGCACTGTTTTTATTGAATTTTTCCAAGTTAAGTATTTCAATTGCGCAAATAGCTTTAAGCAGATTTTTATTGTCTTTGAAGACTGCAGTTCCATTATAAATTGCAACGATCTCTGGAACACTATCTAAAATCTTTTTCGATCTTTTCTTGTTTTTTATGATTAGAAAAGATGCGGCTAAGAACGCTAAGATAAAAGGTGTTATTTTAAGGTCTGAGAGGAGAATAATGAAGGATATGTGAATGATTGAGATGTAAAATGTTGCATGCACAAGACTTTCTTTCTGTGTTAAGAACTTTAAGAGAAACATTAGAGACGCATAGAAAATTGAGAGAGGAATTAAATAATCGCAGATTCCTCTTAATATCAAATTTGTAACTTTAAGGAACGCTGCAATGCCATCTAATGTGGAAAGGATCAAAGCTATGAAGATAGCTCCGAATACTAGGGTTTTTATTAGTGAGTTTAATAAACCCATGGGGTTGCCTCCATTTCGAAGAAGACTTTTGCATTGAGTTTTATGTCAAAATACTTTTCTAGGGTTGCAACTCTAATCCTAGAGTCTAAACTTAGTCTTTCAAGTCTTAAAACAACTTTAACATAGGGTTTTAAAGCACTCCAAGCAACAGGTTTAATATTTCCGTTAAAGCCCTCCACCTGGCTAGTTAATACAATTGCAGCTTCACATAACGACCCTAAACTTATTAAGACTGGTATCTGTTTCTCTGCAAACTCGAAAAAGTAGAAATAGGCATTTTCTTCTCTACTCAGTCTATATAGAGTTGAAACAGTATCTAAAACAATAAGTTTTATGTCTTCTTCAACATATTCAGGCAAATATAGAAGAATGTGACTTAAACTTAGAAAATCTCTCGGTCTAACAACAATAATCTTATCGAAAATCTTACTGCACTTCGATGGATAGAGTTGCTCAATAAGTTTGGGATCAAATTTTTTATCGGTGTCTATGTAAAGTGTACGATAACCTAAAAGAGCAAGTTTGCAGGCAGCATTAACCGATATAAACGTTTTACCCGACTCGGAGGGCCCATAAAGAAGGGTAGAGGAACCTACAGGGAACCCGCCCATCAAAATACTATCTAAGGGGTCTATACCTGTTCGAACGAACTTCAAAACTTCCACCTCCTGCAATTTGAAATTTTTTCTTGTAGCGGACTGCTGTAAAAGAAGATGCAACAGCTAGAATTCCAAATAGAACAGTGAAGGGGATATTTTCTGGATAAGGAATATCTTTCAAGGAAAGCCTATTTACATTCTCATTGCTGGGTGAAGTTGATTCAGATTCTTTGTTGATTGAGAAGGTTGCTGTTGAGGCTTCGTAGATTGAAGATCCTTCAAAGGTAACTTTTATTTGGTATGTTCCTGTTTCTTTAGTTTCAAGTTGATATGTTGCGTTTCCTTTGCTACCTGTTGTTAAATATATGGTTTTTGTGGTATTGTTTGGGAAACGTATTTCTAGAACTATGATTTCTCCAATTATTGGGTTTCTATCTTCATCTACAAGTTTAATTAAGATTGCTGTAATGTTTTCATTGATAATTTGTATTTCGATTGCTGTTTTAAGTTTAGAAACTGTTAAGGCTAGTCTGTAATTTGTGGGCATAAGGTAGTCATTGCCTTGATAATTTATTTCAAGAATATGTTTTCCGGAGGATGTTGGGGTCCAAGGAAATGTTGTAAAGCCATTTAGTGTTGTTAAATTCTCTTCAATTAAAATTAGACCGTTTTCATCACGTATTTTAATAGTTAAGGTGTCATTTATTTTTGTGCCTTTAATTGTTTGAAGAGTTATGTTGAAGTCAATTTCTTTGAAAACCTTCACATTTAAAGGACTGTATTCAACTATGACTTCGGTTTGTGCCCTGGCAACTTCGATTACTTTGCTAATGTTATATGAGTTCGTATAAGGGTGATAAACCTTTATGTTTACGGTGTAGTTTCCAGGAGTTAGTTTCGAAGTATCGAGAACAGTAGTGTAGTTTCCGTTGCCGATGTAAGTTACGTTTAGGGTTGAGTTTAATTCCAAGACTGTAATATTTATTGTGCATTGTTCAAATGGTACATTGCCGACTTCAACATGAATTGTAATATTGATTTTTTCTCCCACAAAAACCTTTGAGGCAGAGAAATAGTCGTCGACTTTTAGAAAACCGTAGACAGTTATTTTCCTAATTGTAGAGCAGCCAAGGTATCCTTTTTTGAAGGCTTTGATTTCAATTTCCTGTGGACCAAGTAAGCTTTCATTTACAGGTATTGTAACTTTAATTTGGTAATTTCCATTCTCATATGTACCGTTAAAAATGTAATTTAGTGTTTTAGCTTGAAATGTAGTGTTTTCCAGTTTTCTACCAAAATTGTCTGTTAAAACAGCTGAAATAGTGAGGTCTTCGCCTAGATACAGGTTTGTCTTGCTTAAAGTTAATGTTTTAAACTGAATTTCTAAGCTTTCCTCTAATAGGGGTAGAAGACCTAAATCTTTTAAGACGCTAAGCATCATCCAAGTATATTGCAACCTATTTGTCACAAAATTTGAGTTTAAACGATCTACAAAAGTGAAGTTACCTCTAAGAGTTTTATATGCAAGTTCTAAAACCGCAGACTTATTTACCTGTTCGAAAACATGAAGTTCAGTGTTATTGTCAAAAAGAATTTTTAAAGCTTTAATTGCATAGTAAGTTCCAATTACATCTTCGTAATCAAGATTGGAGATTAAGTAGTGGGTGAGTGAGGAAATATTTAATGCGGAGAGGCTTTTTAAAGCTGAGAGAGCAGCGACAGCATAATATTCAGATGCGCTCCAAGCATCTATAGGCCAAGGTAAACGACCTAAAGATTCAGGAATAATTGACCCGTTTTCAACTTGTCTATTAACAATATAGCTTGTGACTGCTCGCTTATCTACAATCAACGATGTGGCTCCAAGTTTATCTAATGTTAATACCGCAAACACTGTTGTGTAAAAGTTTGGAGGCCAAACATTCTCAGGAATTATTGACAAAATTTTGAACAAACCGTAATAGGAGCTTTGCGGATCTGTTATTTCGCTAATTAAAATTTCGTTAACAAGCTCGTCATATGCTTTTACTTGTGTATTTAATTCTTGACATATTGCTGTTGCAAAGAATTCCATTCCTCTTCCATAGCTCCATAGTCCATATGTGGAGTGTATTTCGAGAGGCAGGGCTATGGTGAAACCTTCATATCTAGTTATGGGTATTTCCCAGTAAGTGCTTAACGTGACGCTAAATGTGGCATTTAGAAATTCGATAAGCGAGGTTTTGTTAATTTTATTTATCATGTTAAGAATTGAAAGGATTTTTATAGCGTTGTAGGTTTGCCAAAGTGATCCTTCCAAAAAGCTATTTGGATAAAAGCCTCCATCAGGACTCCAGCAACTCAACAAATATTTCTCCAAGGCTGTAGTGTTAATGCTAGATGTTTTTCTAAGGGTTTTTAACGCCATAACTGCAACGTAGGTTTCAGATATTTGTGGAAACTCGTCTCCAATTCCTCCTGAAAATCCTCCCACAGAAAGTTGTCTGTCTAAAAGCCATTCACCTGTTAAATCGTCAATTAAATCTTTTCTGCCCAGAATTTCCAAGGAGAGAACTGCGCATCCTGTGCCAAGAGTTAGTTGATTTTCATCAAGGGATATAAGATCGTTGTAAAAAGAGCCGTCACTTCTCTTGCATTTTAAAATCCACTCTGTAACGGCTGTTAGGTTCACCGAGCTTAAAGATGATAATATTTGGAGTGATTTTAAAGCATAATAGGTGTAAATCATTTTTGAACGGGTTGAACTAGGTGTTTCCATGAATCCACCGTAATTTTTCGGGTCACTTACGTCTAGATTTTGACACTGGGACAAATATTCTATTGCAGCTGTCACATTTACCATGTTCAAAGCATTTAAGACTTTTAGAGCTTCAAGAACAGCCCAAGTATTAATAATATTGGTTTCCGTGCCTTGAGGGTTGTCAGCAAAGCCACCACTCACATCTTGGCAAGCAGCCAGGAAATTTGCAACTTTTGTAACATTAATTAGTTCTAGGCTATTTGTCTGGTTTAATATGATTATTGCGAAGCTTGTTGTGCAAGATTTGGATGTGTCAGACGGGATTTTCATGTTATCCCATGTGTTTGTAAAACTTCCTTCGAAGGGATCATAGTTGGATATGAGATGATTTACTATGCTTGTAGTATTTACTAGGTTTTCTTTACCGATGAGTTGGAGAATTATGTAACCGTGGTAGGTTGACTCTATATCTGGGAGAAAAGGATAGTTGATACTGCCTTCTCCATGCCATTCGTGTATTTGTAGATTTGCAATGTAATCTCCTAAGATTGAAAAGTTGGTTACACTTGTCAAATATTGGATAACGTTTGCCATGAATTGACGGCCACTAATGGTAAATTTGCTTGGATCGTTTACCGCTATCCAGAAGACTTTGTAGTTTTGGAGACCTGTGTAAAAGGCTGAAACAACCATGTTGTTGCTTAAACCTAGAATTGTAAATTCTCTGCACCAAAGATCAGAGTAATTATATGCTATTGTATTCCAACCTTCTAAGGAAAGAACTACACGGTTATTTGAAGAAACAGGGTAAGGTTTGTGAAATATTTGGTGATTTAAAGCTAGTGTGTGGATTTCCATACTCCCGTTCCAAACAATGCTTTGGCCTTGAATATTTTCCAGAGTATTTATGAAAGAGGAAGCTTTACCGCATAAAATCAAGGGAACCCTTATTTCAGAAATAATGAGTGCATCGTTAATGTTTATTGAATGCAGACTGTCATCAAACAGTATGATATCGTAGTTTCCCCACGTTTCCGAGTTCTCAAGGAACTCCTGAAAGATAGTCGTATGAGTTTCAAAATTTAACTCTGTTAGAACATTTACCCAGTTAGATGCCCAGTTAACAGGCGCAGAAGAATTGTACACGATTAAAACTTTAATTTGATTTTCCACATAGTTTGATGATGTAGATACTGCCATTGTATTACAATTTGAGTTAAGAAGAAAAGTAAGTAAAATAAGGTTGATAAGCAGTAATTTAATTGCGTTGCTCAACAATCTACCGTTTTTCATTAATATCTTCCTCCCTCTTCCCTATGGAACAATATGTATAGTATGGGACCAAACAATAAGACTGTAAGAGCTACTTCTCCGGTTATACTGAGATTTAAGCCAAGTAATGTCTGGAAGTAGTGGTAGGTGAAAATTAAGGCAAGTGGAGAAACTAAGGCTAGAAGTTCACTGAGAAATCTTGAGGGGTATTTTGTTGCTACGCTAAAAGCTGTAAGTATGTCTTGTATGCTTGGTCTAGCTCCTATAATAAGTGAAAACATGAGGTAAGCGGTTAAAAAGGGATTTAAGAAATTTAAAACATATAATTTAAGGACTAGGTAAACTAAAAGACTATTTACTATAGCTGGTGCAATACCTATAAGAAAGGCTTTCAAAAAGCTTTCAATTTCCTCGGTTTTCACGTAGCCTTGGAAACCGCAGACATAGGGTTTAAAATAGGTGATATCCACGATTTTTGTCCCTAAAATTTTGCAGAAGAACAGGTGAGATGCTTCATGTATAGCGATTCCAGGGGCAAACAGTAGGCCGATTACATTTTTTAGAACTTTTAGGGGTTTAAGGGAGAGAACAAAGTTAATGATAAGAGAAATTAACGGCACAAACAATATGAAAGTAAATAATTCTAAAACGTAGGATAATATGGTCATCCTCTCTCCTCCCCCTCACCTATAACTGTTTCTTCTGTTCTTTTTTCAAAAGTTTCAAGAAAATCGTTAACGGAAGATATTAAAGGGTGAAATATTACTCCCATGGATTCTTTAGCATCAAAATTAGCTAAGACCTTTTCATTCTCACTTGTTTTAAAGGTTTTACCGCTATTTTCTTGGGTTTTAGAAAATGTAGTTGATTGATGTATTTCTTCTAAAATTTCCTCTTGCTCATTGTTCTCTTGAGTAGTTTCCGTTTCAGCGACTTCTGTTTCTTCTTTTTCTTTAAGGACTTCTTTTACGTCGATGTTCACTAAATTTAAACTTTTCAAAATTTTAGATAGTTCATTTAAAACAAAGAAGTGGGCGCTTTCGTTTCGAAGGGAAATGTCTATTGAAAGTATTTCATTTAACATGTTAATCTTGTTGTAGATTTCCGCATTCATATTTATTCGGTTGGATAATGTGCTCAGTAAATGTTTGGCTGAAGAATTGAACTTTAACCAATTTTTATTTAGAAAAGCTTCAACAACTGTATTAAAACAGCTTATTATATCACTTGGAGTAAAAGGTTGAGCATGTAATTTGATGTCTTCACTTTGGTAGAAAAGTTTAGCTTTCATTTCGGTAAAAGTTTTCCTAACTTTTATAGCTGTAAAGAGGAAGAATGAAGCAACAAAAGAGAAAATGATGGCAGTTAACGTAACTGGTTGTAGAAGATTTAAGTAGGAGAACATAAAGGCTAGGCTCCAAATTGCTGATAGAATTGTGAAAAATCTTACTGTTGTTTTCTGAATGTTGCTGAAATCTATGTAATTTGCTTCATGTTGCAGTGTTTCTATTTCTTTTAAGGCTTTGGAAAACTCCTCGTAGTTTTGAACGAAAAATGCGTTCCCTTTAGCATTATGCAAATTTGAATTAAAAATTATTGCATTTATTTTAACTTGGGCAGGGGAATTATTAATGTATGGGATTTTGATTTTCCCTGCGAGGGGAAAACTTAAAGACTTAAAGTTCACATCGTTTAACAGGATTTCAGGTTTTTCACGTATAGTATTCAATATTTTTTGAATCCAATTTTTGATTTCAGTAGGGTTTAATGTAGTTTCGTTAAGATTGTTCAGAACTATAAAAT
>JAGGSW010000135.1 GCA_021158895.1 Candidatus Odinarchaeota archaeon
CGTTATTTTATCAAGTTAATCTTTATCATTCCGCACGTTACACTGAAGTGTGTGCCACATAAGTCAAAATAGTTGATTTATCTTCTATTTTAATTAAATTAGTGCTTCCACACTTGGGACAGGGCACTTTTTCTTCCTCCTTTTGTAAAGTTTAAATTTAACTAGGCAAAATAATATTGTTAAAGTTACCTATAAGTTTTCTGATAAATGTTCCGAAAATTGAGATATCCTCAATTTCACCTTACTACAAATATTTTAATCTTAATTTCCCTGCCGAAGTTCTTATTCGATCTCTGTAAATTTCAGTAAAACAGCTCCACATTTAGGGCACTTACCACGTGTTCTTAAAAGTTTATAAAACTCGATTATTTCACCACATTCGCACTTGTACTTAACCTCGCCGACTTCGTTACGCATATCATCCTTCACTCGGAAACTTTCCTCTTCAGTAGTTAATTTCAATATATCCACCTTTTGAAGATATCTTAATTTTCATGTAAGATGAAAGCAAGTTAGTGAGTATTTATATGTTGATATTACAGAAGTGAACATAAGTGCTGGGTTGGAGTTGAAAACCATGGCAAAAGGTACAATTTCTGAAACAGCCGTTTACGCTATAAAAAATCCGAGCTCAATCCGAGAAATAATGTCTTTAGTTACAGACTTTAAAAAACATCCTGAAAAATATCCAAGACCTCTAATATACTTAGGGGGCGGTTGGCCTCAAGACCCTCCTCCACCAGTTCTCAAAGAGGTGGCTAAAGAAGTCGTAGAAGACGATAACACGTGGATCGAATCCTCAAGGTACGGAACAACTCGTGGACAACCGGATTTCATAAATGGAATTGTAAATTACGAAAAGTACGTTTTTAACCGGAAAATACTTGAAGAGGAAGTGATTGTAGGGTCTGGAAGCACAGAGTTAACCGCGGCCTTCATGCTTTCCATCTTGGATCCAGGTACCGAGGTGATTATTACACGTCCCGGATATCTGAACTATCCAAGGCAAGTTCAAATAGAAACGCTGCTTCGATGTAAAATAAAACGATGGACGATTCTCAGAAATCATGAGTTCAATCCAGACTTCGACGAACTGCAAGAAATGATAAGTGATAAAACACGAATGCTAATAATATGTACACCAGGCAACCCTGATGGACAAATTTACACAGATGATATGCTTAATGCAATTAATGATATCGCAGAGGAAAAGGGTATCTGGGTCATGGTAGACGTTGCCTATCGAACGTTTATCTACGAAAAACCTCCAAGTTATTTCAGCAGAGAAAGAAGCGAAAACGAAATCTGGTTGTGTACGCTATCAAAAGAGTTTAGGATTCCAGGTTGGAGAATGGCCTATGCTGTCGCCGACAAAGAACTAATTAGTGCTGTTGAAACAGTAGAACAAGCAAGAATACTATGTCCCAACAAAATGGCTCAAGAAATTCTTACTAGAGTTCTCCAAGATAATAAAAAATTGAAAAGTGTTAAAGAATATTATGAAAAGGGTAGAGACAAATATAAAAAGGTAGCACAATACACAACTGAAGAACTAAGAAACAATATACCGGATCTAGGAATTTTAGAACCAAGAGGAGGATTCTATGTCTTCTTTGATGCATCAAAATACGAAAAGAGTTCTAAAAAACTATGCAACGACCTACTAAAGGAATGTCAAGTCGCACTGGCTCCGGGCATCGATTTCGGCATGGAAGGATGGCTTCGACTCAGCTTTGCCCCAATCGTCGAAGAACCAGAAACACTCAAAGAAGGATTAAATAGAATGAAAGAATATTTCTCAAAGAGAAAATAACTCTTTCTTCCCTATTTTTACTGGTGTCACCAATGTTTTTTGAAGGAAACAAGTACGAAATTTTTAGTGAAATAAAGGTTCCACATAACATTCCATTCTTTGTAAGATGCGATGGAAGAAATTTCCATCGCCTAACTAACGAAGTTAAATTCAAAAAACCTTACGATAAAGAATTTGCAGAAATTATGGTGAACTCGGCAAAAACGATTTTTAAAAACAATTTAACCCCAATCTTGGCCTATATTTTCTCGGACGAAATAAATATCCTTTTCTTTGATGCACCATTCAACGGGAGAGTAGAAAAAATAGATAGTGTAGTAGCATCACTTCTTAGTAGTGCTTTTTCTCTTGAACTCTATCTAAGACGGAAAATTGTAAAAACCATTAGCTTCGATTCAAGAGTAATTCCAATACCTGAAAAAAAGATTTTAGAATACCTAGCTTGGAGACAGCTAGAGTGCTGGAGAAATCATATAAATTCTTATGCCTTTTACACACTTATTGAGAAAGGCTTCTCTCGCGAAGATGCTGCAAAATTACTTAAAGGTTTAAAGAGCGCAGGGTTACACGATCTTGTGTTCAAAGAGAAAGGAATAAACTTGGCAAAGACTCCTACGTGGCAAAGAAGAGGCATCCTACTGTATTTTGAAGAATATCTTAAAGAGGGTGTAAATAAACTTACTGGAGAGAAAGTTTTAACTGTTAGAAGAAAACTGGTCGAAAATTGGGAGTTACCCATATTTAATTCTCCAGAAGGAAAGAATATGCTCTTAAAAATTATAAAAGATAGAGGAAGCCGTGTTAAGATGTAAGTCGATTAAGTTATTTTATTGTTTAGACCTGATAACTACTTCTTGTTTTGCGTAGACCTCCGTGTTTGATGGAACATCTCTGTCAATAATAACACCTGGAGAAATATCAACATTTGTACCAATTATTTTCCCTGGAAGAATTGACGCGTTAATGGATATTCGTGTGTTGTCTCCAATAACGGCTCCAAATTTTTCTATGGGAACTCTAACTTTCTCTCCCTCTATATTCATATAAATTGGCTCTGATCTGGGCGAAACGTTCCATGTCTGGGTACCAGCTCCCACGTCAACGTTTTCTCCAAGAATACTATCTCCAATAAAGGAAAGGCGGCCTATCTTTGTTCCATTAAAAATAACACTATTCTTAAGTTCCACACCAAATCCAACAATAACATCTTTTCCAATTGACACGTATTCTCTTATAAGGGCGTTATTTCCAATATAACTGTTTTCTCCAATGTAACAGGGACCCTTAATTGTAGATCCAGATCTTATTTTTACGTTATTTGATATCCATACAGGGCCCTCAATTTTTGCGCCATTATCTATTGATGCGGTTTCTGCAATGAAAGATCCCTTGCCTTTAAGCATTTTTGAAAGAACTAAACGATTAGCTCTTAGAATATCCCATGGATATCTTATTTCAACCCATTCCTTCTCCCAGACAGACACATAGACGTTTCCCTTTTGGGCGAGTTTTCTAATTGCGGCATCAAGAGTCTTTTCACTTCTAAGAAAGTCAAAAATAATGTTTTTGAAAACATATACTCCCGCTACTGCATAGTTACTAGGTGATTCTCTAGGTTTTGGTTTTTCAACTATATACTCCAACTTTGAATCTTCAGAAAAAACAACTACACCGTAGAACTGAGGATTTTCAACAAGAGTTGCAGATATTGTTGCATCAGCATCTAAATCTTTAAAGGTCTTAATAGTTCTGCCTATCAGTTCTGGATCTGCAAGAACATCAGCGTGAACAACCAAAAACTGTTCTTCATTCTTCATTTTCTCTTCAGTCTTTAAAATAGCATCCTCTACGCCTAATGCTTCTTCTTGTAAAACATAGTCTATTTTTACGTTGAATTTGTCTCCGAATTCAAAGTAATCTTCTATAACTTCACGTTTATAACCAACTACGATCAAGATGTCTTTAATCTGATTTTCACGGAGACTCTCAATAACATATTGTAGTAAAGGTTTGCCTGCAATTTCTAACATTGGCTTCGGTCTTGTTTCTGTGAGCGGTTTTAACCTATAGCCAAGCCCAGCCGCTAATATTACTGCTTTCATTAACAAACACCCAAGAAGTATTTCTCTCCAAAATATCTTTTAAGCTGAGTATGAAATAAACTGCTTTTATTTGTATATTAAGATTGTTATCATTTTTTAACAAGTAGATAAGTAGAATACTACCAAAACTAAATCCAATTTCGTCATTACAGAATCATAGCGATTTAAAATAAATTACACCGAAGCTGGTTACTATTTCTCTTTAGGTTCTGGAAGTAATATCCGTACAGCTTTTCTGTTTTTATCCATCCATTTCGCTTTTTTACTACTTATTAAAATATTGATTATTTGAAGAATATCTTCGGTAGGTAAATTCTTTATGATCTCTGGGCCTTCTTGTAAAAGGTCATAAGGTGTAAAATAGATGGTTCCTGTATTTAGTGACCAATTGTATAGGTAGTCTGCCAATTCTTCTAAGGACTTCCAATAAACTCTAAGTCTATTTTCATCCAGCCACTTTGCAAAACCTGTTTTAACAAGGTAATTCATAATTTCCCTCAAATATTCTACTGAAAGCTTGGAGTATGGAGGAGTAGACAAAAGGTCGTGTATGGAAACTACATGTTTAACATGAAAAGAAGCCCACTTTAACAAGAGATCCCCCCAACTTTGAAGCCAAGACCGATATAAATCCGGGTTCTTAGGCTTTATATACATCCATGGATATTCAACCCATTCCGGAAAAGTAAATTTAGGTTTTTCTTCAACAACCTCAACTTGTTCAGTAGCTTTGACTTCCTCACTTATTTTCTCTATTTCTGAAACTATCTCTTGCTCAACTTCCTTCACTTCGCCTAATTCTAGCTCTTCTTCTTTTTCGTTTTCCCCTTTCTTCTCTTTAATAGACAATATTATCACCATCATGTAGCAAATTCCCTAGTCCATTCTTCGTATCTCTCAATTTCTTCTGGAGAAACTGAAGGCTTTATCTTGGATAACGATTGCATAAAGTCTCGCATAGTTACTGGTCTAATCTTCTCAATTTCAGTTAGTTTTCCTTCTTGATCAAGTTCCCTTATTGGGATCATTAAGGCTTCCCTACAAATTAAAGCAATATCTGCACCACTATAACCCTCTGTAAGCTCTGCTAATTTATCAAAATCGACATCAGGAGCTAACTCCGCTCCTTCAGTGTGTATTCTAAAAATTTCCTTTCGAGCATCTTTATCGGGAAGAGGGACGTATATTCTCTTCTCAAATCTTCTCCTCATTGCTGGGTCGATGTCCCACGGTCGGTTTGTAGCACCTAGAACAATGATTCTCTCATCATCCCTTTCCCTTAACCCATCCATTTCTATTAAAAGCTGTGTTTTTAGTCTTCTTTCTCCACCAATATCTTCCTCTGCTCTAACGGTTGCAA
This sequence comes from Candidatus Odinarchaeota archaeon, assembly GCA_021158895.1. Classification (GTDB taxonomy): domain Archaea; phylum Asgardarchaeota; class Baldrarchaeia; order Baldrarchaeales; family DXJG01; genus DXJG01. The sequence goes on from JAGGSW010000135.1 coordinate 5,276, forward strand.
TAGAATCTATCTCATCTATAAATATTATTGATGGTTGATTTTGCCTTGCAAGGTTAAATAATGTTTTTACAAGTTTTTCAGATTCCCCTAACCATTTTGAAACAAGAGATGCAGCATCAACATTAAAGAAAGTAGCATCGCATTCTGCAGCCGCAGCTTTCGCTAACAATGTCTTACCGCAACCGGGAGGACCATAAAGCAAAATACCTTTCCAAGGCTTTCTTGGACCTTTAAATAGATCAGGTCTTAAAATGGGAATTATTATAGCTTCTCGTAATGCAGTCTTTGCTGCCTGAAGATCTGCTACATCTTCCCATCTCACTTTAGGTTTTTCGTAAACCACGGTGTCGGCTATCGCAGCGGTTAATGCATCAACATCTTCTGTTATTTTCTTGCCAGACCTTGTCAGATACGTTATCCTAGTTGTCTTTCCCTTAAGGTAATTCCTAAGCTCTTTACTCCTTTCGACATATTCCTTGGCTCTCTGATAATATATTGTTTGCAGTTTCAGGTTTTCAGTCAGTTTTGAAAGCTTCAACAAAACCTCTGCTGCCTTTACATACTTTTCAATAGCCTCTTTGTAATTCCCTTCTCTATCAAGCTTAGTGGCTTCTTTTGCAATTTGAGAAGCATATTGCAGCAGCCTTGAAGACATTTCGTTTCACTTCATTTCAAAATTATGAGACAATTTTGATCTAAGAAAATGATTGCCACAAACAATATAAAGATTAACATATGTTACGTATTTAAGGAGGAAAAAAGCTTGCCCCTCGCAGACAAGATTAGAATGTTTTTACGTTGGCTTAAAGGTGCCCCAGATCTTAAAGAAATTACCTTGCAGCTAGAAGTTTTTACACGTAAACTCGACTATCAGAGAAAAAGACTGGAAAATGAAGCCAGGAAGTGCAGGGAAAAGGCCAGAAAATACCGGATCGAGGGCAATGAAGAAGCATCTAGAATGTATGCTGAACATTTTTTACGTTACCGAAAATGGGCTCTAGGAATTGATGCCTTTAGGTTGAGAATAGACGGCTTATTAGTTAAACTTAGACAAGCTCAATCAGTATCTGAAGTTGAAAGTGCTCTGAGAGGTATTAGAGCGGCTGTGGTAGGTCTAAAGGAAGCAATTAATGTCCCTGATATAGCTGAAATGGTAGAGGACATAGATAAGCAAATGAGAGAAATAGAGATAGCCCAAGACATCACAGAAACCGGTATGGAACGGTTAACAGTTTCAACCGAAGTTACATCCGATGAAATAAATAAGGTTCTAGCGGAAATAGATCAAGAAATTGGTGTTGAAGCTGGAATAGTTCTGCCAGAGCCTTCAAAGAAGATAAAAGAACTAGAAAAAGACATAAAAAAGCTTAAAGAAGAGTTATAGGTGCAGTTCATTTATCACGATAAAATTACAATAAATTGCTGGTAAACCAAAAGATCTAATATATCCTTGCTTATACTGGAAACACTACTTATTAAATATTTTAACTCCGCATTGTGAAATAAAATTAAAGGTGGTCGGCTAAAATAGGCACTTTAATGAGGAATTTTATCCTTAACTGGAATCTGGGTAAAAATATTAAAAGGAAATTGTTAACATAAGTTAATGAGGTGTTAAGTTTGCCAAAATTTCTTGATAAGCTCTTTGGAAAAAAGACTAAGTCCGAAGATGAAACCATTGCAGAACTCAGAGCCACAATCAACAGACTTCAACTACGAGCCAAAGAGCTCGATAAAAGAGCAAAAATGAGCAGAGAACAAGCAAAAGAACTAATAAGAATAGGCAACAAAGAAGGGGCAAAATTTCAATTAAAACGATGGTACCGATATGTCCAGCTATTTAACAGATATTCCAGACAAATCGCAAGCCTAGAAGACGCTATTGCAACAATCGAAACTGCCAGAGACAGCGTTGAAATGTCCAGAGCTTTAGCAACAGCGCTAGACGCTCTTAGACAGGCTAGAGAAATTGCTTCACCAGAGAGAGCTATGGAGCTTATGGCAAGAATGGACCAAACAATGCAAGAAATAGAGAGTACATCCCAGATCCTCAGCGAAGGCTTCGAGGTGGCAGGTGAAGAAGATATATCGATTGAAAAAGAACTCGAAAAATTGGAGACGGAAGTTATGCTTGAGGAAACTGGAGAACTACCGAAAGTACCAGCAAAAATAGAAAAAGAAGCAGCAGAAATAGAAGAGGAAGTCAAAAAACTAAAAGAGGAAACCACAAAAGAAAAAGAAGAAAAGGAGGAAGCTTAATTATTCTCATTATTAAGAACAATTCACTAGACTTTTGTCTTCACCATTATTTGTGGAAACCGATTAACCGAAGTAAGTAATATAAGAGTTTTAATTTAAAATCCTGAGGCTTTCTTAAATTAAGTGGCAAGATGACTCTGAGATTTACCTTTCAGTTCACTTATTCTTTTTTCTATTGCGTATAGTCTTCCTATCCAAGATCTATAATATTTAAAGTAGTTTTCCACAGAAATCATACCGCTTTCAAAACGCCGCTTCAATTCTTTCAGAGATTCCTCTATTTCATATTTTTCCCTCTCAAGATCATATAGTTCCATTTTAAATCTATTCACAGAAGTAATAGGACTATATGATTCTTCTCGAACCACAGTAACCTTAGGGATAACCGTTCGACTTTCTTCAGTTTTACTTATTTTTTTCAGAATATTTTCAATTTTTATTTTTAAATCCGAAGTTTCCAAGGTTAAATTTGCAACTTTAGAAACAATTCTGGCATCTCTTAGAGAATATCTCTCAAAATTTAACGCAACGTTGATGTAATCTTTTACTAGTGAAAGCATCTTCGCTGGAAAACTAAAAATCAAATCTTCACTATTACACCGTATAATTATTCGCTTCTTCAACCTACCTCTAATCTCTACACCATTAATTCTATTTAATGATATTTCAAGTAACTTATAAAGCCTTTTTTTAACGAGGCCTTTCTTGCTCAGGAAAATAAGTCTCTTATTTGTCAAAAAAAGTATTCCTTCACCCTTAGGTGTTTGTGTTCTGACCAAACCTAAAAATTTTGCATCCGGAATAGCATATATTGGATTTTCATCCATATCCAGCGACAAGATATCCTTATATTTACTAAACTCTTGATAATGCTGATAGAGGGAAGAAATCAAAACTTCAAGCTTTGCCAACTTCTCTTCCATCTCTTTTATGGATTCCTCTACGTATTCTTTGTAATTTTTTAATTCCGCTTCAAGTCTAGCCAAAACGCCTCTAAGAAAAGGTAAGTCCCGAACCTTAAATCGTGAATCGATGGAGAACCTTGAAGCTACGGAGAGAACTAAGTTTCCAACTTCCTCGGTTTTACCTAAAATTCTCATCTTAATTAAATTAAATTCATCAAAAAGATCAACTAAGGTTCTTTCTATTACAGGATAATTAAAAATACGTGAATGTCTAAGAAAAACAATGCTTCTTTTGATTAGATCAAAGGTATGAGTAACCTTATTCAATTTCAAATAACCATATCTTAATTCTGAACAAAGCCTCCTAAAATTCATTTTTAAATTGGCCTGTTCCTTTGCGAAATCAACCACATCGGATGAGCCGCATTTAGGACATGTTTTTACATACTTTGTAATTACAGTTATTTTTTTACTCTTACAGTCTTTACATATATAGTATGAGGAGCCGCTTCCTCGGCTGATTTTAGCTTTATACTTCTCCACGTTTCTTGAACCACAATTTAAACAGTAAGGGAAATTTACTTTATTGACTAACACACAATTATGACAAAAACCAGCTCCACAAGTTCTACATACTAACTCAACGTCTCTCACTCCACATTTCTGGCATTTCTCAATTTCCTCGTGCAATGCATTCACTATTATCTCCCTACCGCAGAGCTAAATTAAAACATTATAACCCACATTATTTAACCACTCGTAACACATCAATATTACGCCAGAAAAATAAAAACACGAATCTTACGCATTTCCAGATATAACAGTTATAAAATGTTCGTAAACTATTTTAAAAACTCCGATTCGTCAAGTAGTCCAAAAAACGTTATAACGAAGAAAAAGCAAGTTAGTATACGCTTGCCTAGTCGCCAAAGTAAGTTCCATGAACAAGTACAAGCATAAAAAGACTAAAAGAAGTTAAATATCTAGATTGTTGCAATGTTCCTCAAAAAAGTCAAATAGTTGAGTTAGAAATTTCACATTTGATAAACTAGATCTATCATCTTTTTCTAATTCTCTATTATGCCACCAATACGCCCATCTATAGAACATGTAAAGCAAACCAACAGCAAACACGATTCCATTACCATAGTTTCTGATGGCAGCAACTGCACCTGGCCTATTTCCCATCATTGCAGCTCCCAGAACAGTCCAGTCTTCTGAAACTCTTATGAAGTATGGGGCAATTTTAGGGTCTTTTCCAGGAACTTCTGCAACGGCCTTTAAATTTTCATTAACCTTATGTTCTCCAATAAAATCTCTAATCATTTTAAATCGTGGGTCGACTTCTAAAAATCTGTCTGGCACCCCGCAGAAAAAGGCGTAACTCTTAGCCTTTTCTTCTAAAAATTCCGCGCCAAAAACTCTAAGTAATCTATTTATGCTTTCAAAGTTTTTAACAGGTCTACTAATAAAGAGAACTCCTCCCTTCTCAACCCAGGAAGCTATGTCATCTACTTCTTTATCGTAAAAAGAAATTTCACCCGATGCGCTTATTATAATAAAAACATCCCAGCCTTCTAAGTCGTCTTTGCTTACGTGTCCACGTGTAAAACCAATGGTGTAACCTCTTTCTTTTTCTAACCACCAGAGAAAGCCATCAATTCCCAGAACTCCGGGCATATCAGACTCGTAGCGAAAGACATCAATAAGAACATCAAGCACTAAATAAACCTCCATTTCCCTTTGTGTCTTTGTATATATTTTAATTTAAACTTTGATCGTTATAGTTTCTGACGCTTAGACTTAATC
>JAGGSW010000163.1 GCA_021158895.1 Candidatus Odinarchaeota archaeon
GTACTAGGTCGTAGGATTGAATGTATTCTTCTAATCTTTCACCAGGTTTAACTAAAAATACGTTTGTGAGTTTATCCAATTCTAATTCACATAATTTATTGTAAATTTCTTCATCATCAGTTAGAATAACTCTATCGCCTATCCTCTTTTCAAGCTTTCCTGGACGTAGAGGCCTAATTTTTGAAAGACGTTCATTAATCTCATTTAGGGTTTTTTCATCAAGTTTTTCAACTAATTCTTTGGCTTCGGAAAAATAATTTAATCTTTCTAACATTACGTTAATTTTTCGAGGAGGGAGAGGAAAATACAGAGTTAACTTATTTTTGCTATAAGATGTTTTAGTATAGCCGCGAATAATGTCCAATATTCTTTCATACAGCCTTCTGGCATCTGATGTTTTCAAAACTTCCTCTAACGAAACACCTTCAATAATGGAATAGGCATTTCTAACAATTTTAGTTGCTAAACCTTGCCCAATGCCGGGAACAGACATAAGTTTAGCAATATCCGCTTCCATAATTACCTTTATAATTTCCTCCTCACTTCCAAGATACTTAATAAGTCTCTCCGCGACTTTTGACCCAATACCTGGTATTTGACTTATTTTCTCAATTTTCATTAAACCCACCATGAACATAAATCGTTAATCCAAATTTGGAGTTTATTAGTTTCTAGACTCTCACAGAAACAAACTTCAATAGCACTTTACCTATAATTTAAATTTTCGACGTAAATTTAAGTAATCTATATTCCCCGATCGTGAGTTACTCCACGGCTAAAGCCGGGAGTTTTCTTGCGGTGAGTTTATAAACTTGGATCTTAGAAGTTTAATCATATCTCCTTTATTCCTATACTTGTTTTAGTATATTTTTTGATAACCCTTTTAAGTTCCGTTCCCATCAATTCATATCCATTAACAACCAGTTCATTGTTTCTAACTTCTAGAATCATGAAACTTGGCTTTAGTGAAGCTGGGCCACCTCCCCAAACACCTGTTGCGCTCCCAGGATTTAAGAGAAGAACTTCGCCGAAAAGTTGAATTGACAAAGCATGTGTATGACCGTGAATTAAAACATCAACATTTAAACGTTTAGCTATGGAGTACAGTTGCTTGGGATCGCCTCTCGGATATATTCCAGTGCCATGATAAACACCGATATCAAAGTCCCCTAGTTTAACCTTTACACTTTTAGGACCATTAATATAATCCATGTTCCCAACAACCCACTTAACAGGTCCAAACCTTCCTAACATATCTAAGACTTTCTCATCAACCAGATCACCAGTACATAAAACTAAATCAAATTTCTTATTTGAAATAACATTCATAATAGGCTCCGGTATCATCGAAGCTCTAGAAGGGATATGAAAATCACCAATAACAAGAACTTGCATCGTTTACTCACCACAGCTAATTCTCATAAACCTTACATTAACTGCTTCTTACAACTCATCATCTTACATCTATAACCTCTAAGCTACAAAATACTTTCTTAAAATATTTCTTAATGCTATCAATAAAAATAAAAATCCAATGCATCATAATAAATTAGCGTTACCACACATACTCTAAATAAGTAACAATTCACAACATAAAAAAGCCCGGTGGGGTAGTGGCCAAGCCTCCCGGCCTTTGGGATATTTTGTCGGCTTTGTTGCCGGCAAAAGGTGAGGAGAGCCGGGGACCCCGGTTCGAATCCGGGCCGGGCTACCATTTTGCTTTTTGATTTGATTATTAGGTAGGAAAAGTTGGATGAGTGTTATTTGGTTGTTTCTCTTAGTTCGAAGATTACTTTGTCCATGTTTGAGTAGATTTTTCTTAGTCTTCCTTCGTATTGTCTTCTTAGTTTAGCGTATGCTAGTTTTGTGATTTTCTTTGTTTTGTAACTTCTTTCAAGCTGATTTATGCTTGCTTTTACGCTTTCTCTTTCAGCTTCAAGTAGTTCTATGCGTTTTATGTAGTCTTCGAGTTTTGGTGCTGCTTTTCTTAGTTCTTCTTTTACTTTTTCAACTTCTTTTGTTGCGCTTATGAGTTCTTTTTCGTATAGTTTCATTTTTCTTTTGTAGTCTTTTTTCTTTATTCTTCCTGTCCTGAACGCTTCTTCAAGTTTGTCGATTTCTAGCATTAGCGCCATTTTTTCTTCGTACGCTCTACAGAATTCCCTTACTACTGGTGTAGGTATAGGTACTGGGACTGGGACTTCTACGGTTGGTGGAACTACTGCGCTCTGTACTTTTCTGACAGCTATGTAAATGACTGTTATCGCTGCGAGGACCATGCTATATGCTAGGGGTCTTAGTAGATCGTAAAGTGGGTTAACAATGTATGTTATTTTAATTTTTAGGTTTCCCGTGGAACCTGTTACGTTGTAATATGTATATATGATTTTGTTTTGTTCGATTTGTGGCTGAAGTCTTTGAACTGTTGGTATAACTTCAACTTTTGGTGGATTTATTTTGCTGTGGGGTGGTAGTATTATTGTAGTTACTCCCTTTGTTACTAGTGCTGGGACTTCAGGGTATATTGGTACTGTCAGTAGATAGAAAGTGTTTATGTTTTTGAGATAGCTATCTGCTGGAAGCAGATAGCTTACGTATATGGTATAGGTAGTGTTTGGACCTAGAACCTCTTTTCTCCCTGTTTTGAATGAGATGGCCACTGTGGTTTTAGTTGTTAGGTTTCCTTTGCTTACATCTGCGTCTATTGGTCCTGCTTTGTCAGAGATGCTTAGTTTAGTTGCCCCCTCTGGTAGTTTAAAATCGAATTCTTCAATATTTGAAAATCCTACGTTTTTCAGTTTGTAAGTTTCTGTTACCTTTACGTAAGCTATATCGTAGGGTTTTATTTCTCTTTCAAATTCAACATATATTAGAGAGTTTCTTGTGTAGTTATATTGGAAGTAAAATTCTTTATAGGTTAAGGGTGACAAAACCCAAGTTTCCATACTTGTTTCATTCTCTGTTTCCGCACCCGCGGGTAATTTTATTTCTACTCTACAGTCTTTAATGGAATAGGGTATGGTTGGGTAATAATATAAGGTGAACTCGTAAGTTTTTTCGGTTCCTCGTATCGGAGCTATTAAACCACCATATACTGTTGTTACTACTATTTTTTCTACTTTTCCGGGGTTTATCGGTTCACTAAAGAGAATTTGCCAAAATGTATAATTATTCTCATCCAAACCTAGGTATCTTAGCTCTAACTTTTGATCTTCTTGATTCTTAGCTCCTATGTAACAGAGTTTTTCTACGAATTTTTCTTTAATAGCAATTTTAAAGCTTGACACAGGAATTGTTCCATTATTTTCAATTGTTAATTCGTCTGTTACATTTATGGTACCAAGATTACCAATAGTTATTGTTCGATGAGCTTCTGAGACTATAAAGCTTGGACTAGGTTGCGCATGAGTCGATGAATCCATCAATATGGTTAGCATCATTACAGTGATTATTAGTAACGGTAGTATGTACTTTTTTCCCATTTTTTTCCCCCGGGTTATTTCATTGAATGATGTTGACCTAAATCTTGGAAGTTGTATATATTGTGTTCCAGTAGTTATTAATTTAACGTTCTAATCATTAATATTCCTATGTTTTCAGATAGTTTGAAGTTAAATGTTTACATTCATCACTTCTCTCATAATTTGGCTATTTTAAGTTATATGTTTTCTCCTGAAATGGTAATATTAGTTTGATGTTGCTTTTACATTCGTAAACGAAAGCGAACATTAGTAGGTTCGTCATAGTCAAAAACTAAGAGAAAGCTTATGTTGTAGTTCTAAGTACTTATATTTTGTAGTACAAGTAAGTACCTTGCGTTTCCTTATTAGAGGGTAGATTTTGCAGAAATCTTCAGAAGGAGAAGAAAGTCCATTATAATGTTGGTAGTTTTATGAGGGAATACGGAGGTGTATTTGTTGGAAGAACAGGCTCATCCATATATTCCCAATTCGCCGAAAAATATCCGTGACGATTTATTGAAAGAAATTGACACAAACAGTATAGATGAGCTGTATTCAGACATTCCCAAAGAACTCTTTAACAAAAAAGAACTCAAACTTCCACGTGCTCATAGTGAATATGAGGTTTTTAAGGAAGTTAGAAACGTCTTGAAGAAAAATAAAACAGTGCTTGATATGCCTACGTTTCTTGGTGCAGGTATTTGGCCACATTACGTTCCAGCTGCAGTAAAAGCTATAATCAGTCGAGGAGAATTTTTAACTAGCTACACGCCCTATCAAGCAGAAATTTCCCAAGGTATGCTGCAGGCTCTTTTTGAATATCAGAGCTTGATGGCTGAACTCTTGGAAATGCCTGTTGTAAACGCTTCAATGTATGATTGGGCAAACGCCTTAGGTGAAGCCACATTAATGGCAAAGCGCTTAACGAAGAAGAATGTATTCTTGGTGCCGAGAATTATTCATCCTGAAAGGCTTTCCACCCTTAAAACATATGCAGAGCCAGCTAACATTAAGGTTGTTCAGATAGAATTCAATAAGGACAACGGCCAGCTTGATTTAAATGATCTAGAATCTAAGCTTAACGAGTTTAGAGGAAATGTAGCTGGAGTATATATAGAGAACCCGTCTTATCTCGGTTTTTTGGAAACCCAAGTCGATAAAATCAGCAATATGACTCACGAAAATGAAGCATTGTTTGTTGTCGGTGTTGATCCCGTTTCTTTGGGTGTTATACGTCCGCCGGGAGACTATGACGCTGACATAGTTGTTGGCGAAGGACAGCCTTTAGGAAACCCTTTAAACTTCGGAGGGCCATTACTGGGTATTTTTGCGACCAAAGATGATATGAAATTTATTCGTCAAATGCCTGGTAGATTAATTGGAATGACAAAGTCTGAGGATGGAAAATATAGAGGTTTCGTTATGACCCTTCAAACAAGGGAGCAACATATTAGGAGGGAAAGAGCTACCTCGAATATATGCAGTAACGAAGCTCTTTGTGCTGTTGCAGCCGCCATCTATTTATCTTTGCTGGGTAAAAGAGGAATAGTTGAACTCGGTAAAACTATACTTTACAATTCCCACTATGCTATGAAAAAATTAAATGATATTAATGGAGTCAAAGCGCCGTATTTTAATGCTCCTCACTTCAAGGAGTTTTTAGCCATGTTTCATCGCGAAGGAATTGGGGTTGAAGATATTCATAAAGGTCTCTTAAGTAGAGGGATCCATGGAGGAAAAATCGTAAAGAAAGAGTTTCCAGAGTTTGGAGAGTCTATGTTGTTTTGTGTGACAGAAATTCATACCAAGAGAGATATAGATATGTTAGCTTCGGTAATTAGGGAGATTATTGAGGAGGGAGGTTAGAATGGTCAAAGAATTTAGACAAGCTAAATGGTCAGAGCCTCTCATTTTTGAAATTGGGAGAGAAGGGAGAATTGGACACATGGTGCCTACTCCTAGTGAGGAAGTCAGGGAAGTGGTTGGTGAAGTGGAAAAACTTATTCCAGAAGTGTTACGAAGAAAGAGAGAGCCCGAACTTCCGGAAGTCTCGGAAGTAGAGGTTGTTCAGCATTACACTAGGTTGTCTCAGATGAATTATGGAGTGGATACGGGGTTTTATCCCTTGGGAAGCTGTACTATGAAATATAATCCAAGGGTGAATGAGGAGTTAGCTTCGATGGATGAAGTTGCATGGATTCATCCCTATCAAGATGAAAGTACTGTTCAAGGTGCTTTAGAACTAATGTATAGACTTGAGAAGTGGCTTGCGGAAATTACGGGAATGCATAGATTTACGCTGCAGCCAGCCGCTGGTGCGCACGGGGAATATGTTGGAGTTCAGATAATTAGAGCTTATCACAAATATAATGGAGAACTTGGAAAAAGAGATGAAATAATTATTCCTGACTCAGCTCATGGTACGAATCCTGCTAGTGCTGCAATGGCCGGATTTAAGGTTATTGTTGTTCCTTCAAATGAAGATGGATGCGTAGATATAGATGCGTTAAAAGCTGCTGTTTCCGAGAGAACTGCTGGTCTTATGTTAACAAATCCTAATACCCTAGGAATTTTTGAGGAGAAGATAGGGGAAATTGCGAGGATTGTGCATGATGCTGGAGGGCTACTATATTACGATGGCGCGAATCTTAATGCTATTGTGGGTAAGGTTCGTCCTGGTGACATGGGTTTTGACATTGTTCACTTGAATTTACACAAAACTTTTGGTACACCACATGGTGGAGGAGGCCCAGGAGCTGGTCCGGTTGGCGTTACTAAGGAACTTGAGAAGTTTCTCCCCGTGCCTCTTGTAGAATATGATGGAGAGAAATATTACCTAGATTGGGACAGACCTTATTCAATTGGTAAAGTCAAAGGATTTTATGGGAATTTCAATGTTCTTGTTAAGGCTTTTGCCTATATACTTGCATTGGGTGAAAAAGGGCTTAAAACTGTTGCTGAAATTTCCGTGTTGAATACTAATTACATAGTTAAAAAACTAGGGAAAGTTAGAGGCTTTGAACTTCCATATGGAAGAGGAAAGCCTAGGAAACATGAATGTGTTTTTAGCGCTTCGCCTATGAAACGAGATACTAAGGTAAAAGCGTTAAATGTAGCTAAAAGACTCTTAGATTTTGGTATACATGCACCGACCATGTACTTTCCGTTAATAGTTCACGAAGCTTTGATGATTGAACCGACTGAAACGGCAACAAAAGAACAGTTGGATGAATTTATCGAAGCGCTTAGCAGGATATCTGAAGAAGCCTACAATAACCCTGAGGTTGTCCTGAGCGCACCTCACAACACTTCAGTCACAAGGCTTGATGAAGCAATGGCAGCTAGACCGAAAACTCTCTTTCTAACATGGAAAATGTATTTAGAAAAAGTGGGAAAGAAATAATTATCTTTCTATTTATTCTAATCACTAATATAATTTTAGTTTATTATCATTGACTATGTAGGATAATATAGTATTTGATATTATGTTTTTGTTATATATTAAAGGTAGATTTACTTACGGCTACGATCGGAAGATTTATGAGTTAAAATTAACTTCAGATAGCTATAGTTTTCTCGTTATTCGTTAAGGGCCGCACTTATTGGGTTTAATCAAGATTAAAATGGCTATGGCGTTCGGTGCCTCGACAATAATCGGGGAGGAAGCATATTGGTTACTAGGAAAATTCAGGTGATTGATTGTGATTACATTATAGGGTCGGGGGATGGCCCAATAATTAGAATATTTGGTAAAGATTTGGAGGGTAAAAGCTGTTGCGTGTATTATAAAGGTTTTTACCCTTATTTTTACGTTAAAACTGTAGATGGTAAGGAAAAAATCGTTGCTGAGACAATTATAGAGAAGTTCAAAGGTGTTGTGGTAAATATTTCTCTTGAAGAGAAGTATTTGCCTATAGGTTTTCAAAAGTCTCCATCTAAGGTATTAAAAGTAACTGTTAATCGGCCAGCCCAAGTTAAAGACATAAGAGACGATATTAAAAGGATAGATGGCGTGGAAGAAGTATATGAAGCGGATATTCTGTTCAAATACCGTTTTTTGATAGACCGTGATATTTGGGGTTTTTCTTGGATAGAAGTTAAAGGCAACTATGTTAAAACAACATTAGGTAAGGTAGATTATGAAGTAGAAGCAGAAGAAATAAAACCTATTGAAGAGAATGGAAATGCGCCCTTAAAGATTATGAGCTTTGATATAGAATGTGTACCTCATAACCTAATGAGTTTGCCAGACCCCTCGAGAGACCCAGTGGTCATAATCAGCTTGGCGTTCTATCCGCCGTTTATGGGCAGTGAAACAAAAGTTTTAGTTGCAAAATACGTCAAAAAAGCTAACAGTGACATAGAGTGTTTTGAGAATGAAGAAGAGATGCTGAGGGGTTTTATTGATATAATAGAGAAGTATGATCCAGATATAATCACGGGCTTTAACATATTAAATTTTGACTTTCCTTACATTATTAAGAGATTAAAAAGTCTGAACATAAGTCGGAAATTTGGTCGAGCAGAAGACAAAAATGTAACTATACAAAACGCGGGAGAAAATAATAAGGTATCTGTTCCTGGAAGGGTTGTCGTTGATGTTAGGGCACTAGTTAAGGCTGACTTCCACCTGAAAAGATACACTTTAGAACACGTAGCTGAAAAGTTAATTAATGAAGGAAAACTTGACGTGGACTACAAGGATATACCTAAACTTTGGGCAGGGAAAAGCGGAGACATCAACAAACTTATAGATTATGCGAGGAAAGACGCTGTTCTTCCCCTTAAAATTTTATTGGAAAAACGCTTGCTCGATAAATATTTTGAGCTTTCAAAAGTAAGTGGCTTGCTTCTGCAGGATGTTATATCGGGTGGTCAGTCTAGCAGAGTTGAAGGTTTACTTTTACGTTATGGTAAAAAAAGAAACCTTATAATTCCATGTAAACCTTCGCAAGAAGAAATTAAGAAAAGGAGCGCGAAAAGAGAAAAACTTGGCTTAAAAGGCGCTATTGTTTTAGATCCAAAGGTAGGTCTCTATCATGGAAGCAACATGATCCTTGTTTTAGACTTCCGAAGCTTATATCCTTCGTTGATAATGGCATATAATATATGTTTTACAACACTTCTCAAAAATTGTGAAGAAGTCGAGAAATATATTGAAGCCCCAACTGGAGCAAGATTTGTCACAAAGGATATAAAGGAAGGTTTGCTTCCAGAGATTTTGAAGGATCTTATGAATTTCCGTGTTGCTGTTAAAAAAGCTATGAAGGCTGAGGAAGATCCGGAGAAGAAGCGGCAATTGGATGCAAAGCAATTGGCTTTGAAAATAATGATGAATAGTTTCTATGGTTATACTGGTTATCTTAGGGCACGTGTTTATTCGCTTGATGTAGCTAATGCGATAACAGCATTGGGAAGGTATACTATTGAATTTACTAGGAAAATTATAGAGGAGAAATATGGTCTTGAAACTATTTACGGTGATACGGATAGTGTCCTTATTAAGATTAATACTTCAAGCCTTGAAGAAGCGGCGGAAATTGGTGAGAGAATTTCAAAAGAAATTTCTAGACTACTTCCCCAGCCGATGCTTTTAGAATTCGAGAAAATATACAGATCATTTCTGTTGTTAAGCAAAAAGAGATATGCAGGGTGGATGTTTGAAAAAACTCAAAACGGGGAATGGAAGGATAAAATAGATACGAAAGGAATAGAAACTGTTAGGAGAGAATGGTGTGATTTAGTTGGCGAAGTTGTAGAAAAGGTAATAAATATGTTATTGAAACAGCCGGACGTAAATCTTGTAGTTAATTATGTTAGAGATGTTCTTCAAAAGCTTAAACAAGGTAAAATCCCCATCGAAAAATTAATAATGACTAGAACTCTTTCAAAATCACCAAAAGCTTATAAAGCAAAACAACCCCACGCTTATCTTGCCCTAAAACTTGCTAAAAGATCTCCTGGCTCTGCGCCAACTATAGGTGAAAGAATTCCATTCGTCATAGTAAAAGGAAAAGGGCTAATAGCAGAGAGAGCAGAAGACCCAAAATATGTTCAGGAGAATAATTTAGAAATCGATGCAAACTACTACATTGAAAAACAACTTCTACCACCTATTGAGCGAATTCTTAAGCCGCTAGGAATTACGAGACAAGAGCTTTTAACGATTGGAAAACAGCGAGAATTAACAAAATTTGTAGGTTTTGAAGAAAAAGCGGAAGTTAAACCGGTAGAAAGTACATCAACTTCCAAAGCAATACTAGAAGAAGTAGTTTGCCCCCATTGCAAAAATACTTTGAGTTTTAAAGATGCTGAAAAAAGATTCTGCCCTCACTGTTTTAGCGAGATAGACCCTAAACAACTCCTTGAAAATGCTTTAGACGTTGAAATATACAAGCTCTTCTCAATATTTTTAACTCAGCCTCTTATTTGTATGAATTGTAAAAGTTCTTTCCGTCGACCTCCTCTTAGTGGAAAATGTCCCAAATGTGGAAGCGACAATCTAGTTGTGCAAATAGACTCCTTGAGTTTCAAAGAAAAGATAAAGACGTTTGAACATTTAATAAACGAGGAAGGTTTGACTCTTCCTAAAAGAAGCTTAGAAATTTTAAAAACATATTCAATAATACCATAAAAATATTGGCTCAGATAGTCCTGTGTCAGGTGTCTTCTTTTG
>JAGGSW010000050.1 GCA_021158895.1 Candidatus Odinarchaeota archaeon
CTTGCCTCTCAGCCCTCTTGCCTTTTTGCCTGCTCCTGTCAATCCTCTAAATACCCTTCCTTTATGTTCTTTGTTGCAAATCCAATTTATGTCCGGATCGTTCTTTATTGCTGGGTGATGTGGATCGACCATTATTACTTCAAACCATTTATATTTTCCATCTTCTGCTACCCAATAGCTGTTTAGAACCTCTAGATTTGGGAATTTTCTAGCCGCACGTTCCTCTGCAATCCATTGTAAGTTTTTACCTGGAGTTATCTTTACCGTACCCATCTTCCTAGGTTTCCTTCCCATTCTAGGTCTAGGTTTTCTTAAAGATCCTCTTCTAACCTTAACTCTAACCATGATGAAACCTTGTTTAGCCTTGTAGCCGAGAGCTCTAGCGCGGTCTAGGCGTGTAGGTTTATCTATTCTGACTACTGTTGGTTCTCTTCTCCATTTTTGAAGTCTTTCACGCATAAGTTCATCAACATACGTTTCATCGGGTTTTTTCCATGCTTCTCTAATATAATGGTACATTCCTTTTACCAATTTTCTACCTCCAGCCTCGATTACGGTTCACCCAATTAATTGCGGGCACATCCCTGCGGGAGTTCCCCCGCCGCTGCTGCAAGAGCCAAATACAAATTCTTAATTAAAGGTTTCGATTAAGATATCTGGCTACTACTGAACTTCCTCAGACACTTATGTGAGCTACTCCCTACTGAAGTAGGGAGCTTCCAGCGTTTAGGGTAGGCTTTACGCCTATCCCCTCATCTGCTGGTTTGGGGGGCTCACAGCTCCCCCATCCCATGCGTCTCGTTAACGCATAGGCTATATTTATTGCAGCGTTTAGATCTCGATTGTAGGTTAGACTGCATCTTGGACATTTAAAGGTTCTTCCTTTAATTCGGGCAACATACCCACATTTATGGCATGTTTTTGAGGTGTTCTTGGTTTCTCTCTTCGTTAGGTATTTTACTCCTATGCCCTCGAGGATTGCCTTGTATTCTATGATTGCCTGAAGTTTTCTGAAGGGTAGCGAGTGGAAACGCTTGTTAAGCTTCCTAGATTTCTTGAAGTTTCTTCGTATTCCATTTAAGTTTTCCATCACGATTACTGGCTTTGGAAACTGCTTGACATATTCGATTATCTGGTTCGCTATTATGTGAAGTTGCTGGTTGACTTTATACTTTTCTCTTCCTTTAAGCTCCTTAACCTTCTTTAGAAGCTTCTTTCCCTGAAGCTTTCTTCTGATGTGACTGTATAGCCCTCTTACACGTTTGATTTCTTCACCCCTCCAGAACTGCCCCTTCATAGGCTTGTCAGGATTATTTTCTGATACTGCCACTGCGACAGCTAAATTACGCTTGCCTCTATCTATGGCTATTACGGTTTCAGGATCATCAATCAGCTCTACGTTTTTCCTCAGCACGAAATGAGCATACCACTCGCCATTACGCTTGACCATCTCAACAGTTGTGAAGCTCCATTCGCCTCTGAGGGCTTCCTCAATCCTCTGTTTTTGCTTTTCACCAAAGACTATGGGCAGACTAATCCTTTTCCTTCTATTCAAACTTAACGTTAGCCAGTATGGTGTTAGAACATTTGTCGTTTTAGCGAAGCCGTAGCAACGCTTATCGAAGCGAACTGATATCCTTTTAAGTCTTAGGATGCTATCATCTTTCTTGTTCCTCTCGAAGCTCTTCAGGACTTCAACAGCCTTATCTCTTGCAGTTTGGATTAAAGCCGTGTTTAACTCGAAGAACCTCTTAGCTTTCTCATAAGTGTTTTCATGAAGAAACTTCTTAGAAGTTGAATTGAACTGTAGATACCACTTAACGAGCCTAAATATTCGTGGAGACATCTATTTAAAGCTAAAACCTTCTGCCTGTTAGGCTTGAAAACCTTTCCTACAACCGTTACCTGAACTCCCTTCTGCATGGGAACATCCCAAACCCTAATTTAGAGACTGAATATTTAAACTTTTACCGCAATTCATCCCCCCACTAAAGTAGGGGGTTTTCTTGCGGTATTTATATATAATTTATCCTTATAGGTTTTGAGGTTGTTTATTGTTTTGATGAAAAGTAATCAATTATTTTTTGTGCTATTATAGTTGCGGCTTTTCTTTGGGCTTCTTCGGTTGATGCTCCGATATGAGGTGTGGCAACTACGTTGGGTAATTGTGCCAGTTTAAGGGAAACATCTGTTGGTGGCTCGTTTTCAAATACATCTAATGCAGCAGCTGCAATTTTTCCTTCTTTAAGTGCTTCGTATAAGGCTTTTTCATCTATTATTCCGCCTCTCGATGTATTTATGATCACTGCACCATTTTTCATTAGGGAAATCTCCTCTCTGCCAATCATATGGTAAGTTGACGGTAGAAGTGGGACATGTAAAGTTATAATATCTGATTCTTTGAGAAGCTTGTACAAGGCTTCTTTTGTTGTTCCCACAAACTCTACTCCCAACTCTTCTGCTTTTTTGGCTAATTCTCCTATAACATCGTATGTAAGTACTTTCATATTAAAGGCGAGTGCGCGTTTTGCTACTTCTTGTCCTATCCTACCGAAACCTACTATTCCAAGTGTTTTGCCGTTTAGTTCTCTACCTAAAAGCTTCTTTTTTATCCATTTTCCCTCTTTAAGTGCCATGTCGCCTCTTGGAATTCCTCTTAAGGCTGCTATCATTAGTCCTATTACTAATTCGGCAACAGAGTATGTGGGAGCTTCTGGGGCGTTTATCACAGCAATATTTTTTTCTTGTGCCGTTTTAACATCAATGTTATCTAATCCTACGCCAGCTCTTGCGATTAAAGTTAACTTTTCGGCTGATTCGATAATTTCTCTAGTGACTTTTGTTCTACTCCTTACGATTAAGACTTCAAAATCTTTAATTTTCTCTTTTAACTCGTCATAGCTTATATCAGGCTGCTCTATAACTTCAAATCCAGCGTCTCTAAGCATTTTTATGCCATCTGGGTGAAGAGGGTCAGATACTAAGATTTTCATTATTTAATCACCTGTTTAACTGAGATATTAAAAGAAGATATGTTGAGCTTAAAAACCTCGCGTACAATTAGGTTATCTACGCCTAGCTGCAGAAACAATTTTTATTATGTCTCTGTTCTTAAGTTTGTAGTCTTCTCCGAGTCTTATTCCTGTTCTTGCATCTATTGCGTAAATAAATGTTTCTCCAAGTTCTGTATGAATTTTATATGCAAGGTCTCGAGGTGTAGAGCCCTCTGGTAAAAGAAAAACATCTGGTAGAACGTTGCCTTCATGATCGGTATATCTTGTTGCGTCCTCGACAGGGAAGACCGCTACCATTTTTAGGAGATTGAAGACAGCTTCATCTAACACTTGTTGGACGCCCGTGGACCCGTATCTATGTAAGACCTCTTCTTTTAGTTTTTCGAGTTTTTCTTTTGCTTTGCTTGTAAGTTTATCGGGTTTTAAAATTTCAAAGTCTGGGTCACCCGGTCTGTACTTTATTATCCCCTTTTCGGCAAGCTGACGAAGTGCGTATTCACCTGCTGCGCAACATGGAATGACAATATATTCGTTTTTCAGTTCTCTTTGAAGTCTTTCAACGTTTTTGGGAGCAGTGGGCAAGTCAACTTTGTTTGCAGCAATGATCATAGGTTTTGCAACTTTTCTAAGTTCTAAAGCAAATCGATATATTTCTTCTTCACTCCATCTATCTGGACTTTTAGATTCCAATTCAGCGTTTTTAACAGCAAGTATTACATGTTCCTTTTTTATTTTTAGACCTGAAAGCCTTTCACTCATTAGTTCGGCAAAAGGTATCCTTTCAGCTCTTACACGCCCAGTTAATCTACGCCAATCCCTCATAATTATTTGAGTAAGCCACATAGCAACTTCCCTTTCAAGAAACCTTACATCCTCAAGTGGGTCCCAAGTTCCAGGTTCCACTCGTCGACCTTCCGCATCGGTAGTACCACTGGCATCTACAACATGTATAAGTGCATCTGCTCTACGTAAATCGTCTAGGAATTTATTGCCTAGCCCTTTACCCCTCCATGCATCTGGAACTAGACCTGCAACATCTAACATGCTTATTGGAACATATCTAATCCCATCTATGCAAATACTGTTGCGAGGATTATCTGTGACTCCAAGTTCTTTACAAACACATTTAACTCTAACATAAGCTGTCCCAGGTTGCGCTTCAATTGTCGTAAATGGATAATCCGCCGTTTTATATGAAGTTAGGCAAGCTGCATTTAGAAAAGTTGTTTTACCAGATGATGGTTTTCCTAAAAGCCCTATAAGCAATATTAACACCACAACACTATAATGTGTTTAAATCTCCAACATTCTTCTAATTACCCACTATCATAATTTAATATTAAAATTAGGGCAAATGTATGGTTTAAGTGGTTTCTTGAGAGGTTTTCTTGTAATATCGTTTAAAGTAATATCCAGGTTCCTTTTTCGGACCGAAACTTCTAAGACCTTTAGTTCTAAGTTGCTCTCTTAATTTATTTGCATATTCTCTTGAAATTTCTCCTCTTCTCTCCATGAAATTGATGACTTCCAATGCTTGCTCCTCTGTTTCAGCACGCCGTATAAAACTGATCACATCCGGATATCTTAATTCATCAATCGGAGTTTCATTAACCGGTTTTCCTCTTACACCGTGAAGTTCAACACTGTATACATCTTCTTCTAGTTCCCTAGCTAAGTTAGGGAAAAGTTCTCTAAACACTTCCTTGTCAAATGATAAGGAATGAAAATCTTCTACCATATTTTCATCTAAACTTTGATATCCTTTCTCTTCTTTTATGGCTCTTTGCATTTTAATGATCTGACGTTCCATGAAGTCATCTACCATCTTGGATATCCTTTTCCTTGCTGTTTTCCTTTTTCTCTGCTCATTTGCAGTCAATTTTAACCCCTCTATAAAAGGTAATCTAGAAGTATTATTTAAAAGTATCTAGAATTACAAAGATAACTAAGTAAAGGGAAAAAATAATGAGAATATCATTCATTTTTATTTTTTTCTAAGCTTCTCTTGTATTCCCCGATTAAGAAAGTTTTGTCTACCCCTACATCAATGTGCGACCAAGGTAATTCTTTATCAAGATCCTTCACTCCATCGCTATAATCGGTTAGATTTATGCCAAATGTTTTTTGAGCTCTTCTCCACGCACCTAAGCCACCACCGTGTTCAGCAACATATTCAATTACCTTTCCAAGCTTCCTATCACCTAAAGATAACGCTGCTTGAATCTTAGCCCATCTAGGATCAAGATAATCAACGTAATTTAAACCAAGCACCTTTAAGTTTTTAGTTATAAATTTCAAGCGTTTATCAAGCTCTTTTAAGGAAAGTTGAGCCAACCACTGAAAAGGTGTATGTGGCTTAGGAATAAACGGGGTAAAACTTACATGGAGTTCACTTGGAGAATAACCTAACTTTATAACTTTACGTATTAAATCAACAATACCCCGCAAGTCATCTTCATCTTCTCCCGGTAATCCGATAACAAAATACAGCTTTACATGCTTAATACCACACTTCTTAGCCGTAGCAACAGCATACAAAATCTGTTCCTCAGTAAAGGGTTTTTTAACAACTCTCCTAAGCCTAAATGTCCCAGCCTCAGGAGCAAAAGTTACGGTTTTCTGCCCACCTTTTACCAAAGCCTCAGCAATAGATTCAGAAAAACCGTCTATACGAAGAGATGGGACAGATATCTCAAAGCCACTATTCACGATATACCAGCACAAATCTTCAAAATCAGGATGGTCTGAAATAGCTGACCCTATCAAAGAAACCTTACGAACTCGAGAAAACTTCGGTCCTCTATCAACAAGATCTTTTAAAGCTTCAAAGCTTCTAATTCTCATGGGCCTATTTTGAAAACCTATAAGACAAAACCTACAGCCACGATTACAGCCGCGAACAACCTCAAGAAGAAAAGATTTACCGAAAACAGGGGCAAAAGGACTATTCTCATCAACTTGAGGAACAATTTCAGCAACTGGATGAGGACACTCATCAAGACTTTTAACCCAAGCTCGTTTCACATTATGCCTACCCAAAGATGGAACATATACACCTTCGATGTCAGCAAATACCTCTAAATTCTCTCTAGGATTGCTTGTCTCCAGAAAAAGGTCAATGAACCTATCCATAACAGCCTCAGCGTCGCCAACAACAAAAAGATCAATAAAATCGCTAATAGGTTCAGGGTTCTCCCATGCACATGGACCTCCAGCAATAATTAAAGGATCTTCCTTCGACCGATCCTTAGAATGTAAGGGAATACCAGATCTACGAAGCATGTCAACAACATTAACGTAGTCGGTCTCAAACTGCAAACTAAAACCAACAACGTCAAATTCCCTTAGGTTACGCCCTGATTCCAAGGAACTTGGAATAATTTTCTTTTGATAGGGTAAAAAACATCGCTCACAAACAACATCCTCCCTAGAATTTAACAGAAAATACAGAAGTTGAGTAGCAAAAGAAGACATACCCACTCTATAAACATTTGGATAAACAAAAGCAAACCTAAGATCAACCTTTCTCCAATCTTTTCTAACCACATTAACCTCTAACACACGGCCAATCACAAAGACCACCAACATAACGCAACCGGAAAATGCACTAAAACAAAGACACAACAAATATAATTATTCCTCGCGCATAAACCTTATATAACCACCTATAAAAGCTATATATCTCACCTACATATAACTCCTCAGGTGGCTGTTTTGGGGGAAGGAAAATTAAAAGAACTTCGCAGATATTTCTCCCTACTGAGGGGAAACCTGCTCATAATAATCGTTACATGGGCTTTCATAGAATTTGCAAGAGGAGCTACAAGCACATACTATTCAAAGTACGTTGTAGGGCTCGGAGCCCCGGAAATGGTTCCGGGCTTGCTTCAAGCACTTTACACATCAGTATATGCAATAGTAGCAATAATTGGAGGGTATGTAGCAGACCGGTATGGAAGAAAAAACATAATAGCATTTTTTACGTTTTTTGTAGCTTTCTCATACTTATTATATGCAACAGCTCCAGCTTGGCAATGGCTAATAATAACTGAAACAACACTAGCATTAACATCCATTTACATCCCTGCACTCCAAGCAATGATAGCTGACAGTATACCACCAGAAAAACGTGGAAAAGGATACTCCCTAACATACTTAATAACATATCTAGCAGCAGCCCCTTCAGCTCTAGTCGCAGGAATACTAGTAACACGACATGGAATTGTCCAAGGAGTAAGAATAACCTTCTTTATCGCATCTACATGCGCAATAATAGCAGCAATCCTAAGAACTCTCTTCCTTAAAGAAACACTGCAAAACAAAAACAAAAAAACAATTAGAGGATTAAGAGAATTTCTTAAAGACACTTTACCATCTTACAAATATGCAGTAAAATCCATGAAAAAAAGTTTAGTCTGGTTAATCACCGCATACATAATCTTTACCTTTAGTTTTGCAACATCTTCAAAATACTGGATACTCTACACAGTAGACGAAATAGGAATAACCAATGAACAATGGGCAATAATATCATTCGCCTCCTCCATCACATACCCCCTAGCAATCTTCCCCGCAGGATTCATCGTAGACAAAATTGGAAGAAAAAAATCTTGGATCCTATCACGCATACTCTTCGCAGCAGCAACCATAATCTACCTATTAACACCTAAAATCACAACAACAATACCACTACCAACAAGCACACTAACACTCCAAAAATACCACATACTCATCACAGACTTCGTCATATTTGCACTAGCACTAGGAATACTAGGCGTAGCAGTATCAGCTCTACAAGCAGACCTAATACCACGTGAACTCAGAGGAAGAACCATGGCAGCAATATCCCTACTAACATCCTTCCTAGCAATAGTACCAGGAAACATCTACGGAGGATACACCTACCAATACCTAAGCAAAACAACCCCATTCATAACACTCCTCATACTAAACATAATATCCCTAACAATAATAATCCTAAAAGTAAAAGAACCAAAAATAAAAGAAAAATAACACAGCAACAAACACCTTCAACAACGTTCAGCCACCATAACAAGCCCTAAACCATTAACGCAACTTAACATCCCCAGTCTCTCGTAAAACTATAAAATCAACAAACACTTCAACATAGAAAACCAACCAATCACATAAACATCAAAAACAAGTAAAAACACACAACCCAAACCAGAGTAAACTTTTTAGGAAGAACACCTTAACACTATAACTGGTCTAAGCCACCGCAACTCCATCTGAAAAACAACAAATAACTCGACAAAAATCACAAAAACATATAGAGCCGCCGTAGCTCAGTCTGGGAGAAAAACCACCCAAAAGCGCCGGACAGCCACGGGCAAACAAACGTCAGAATGCCCGATACCCGGAATGAAGATCCGGATGTCCCCGGTTCAAATCCGGGCGGCGGCACCATTCATTTCTTCTGTTTTGTTGTTTTTTGTCGGTTTTTATGTTATGGGTATTGGTAAGCTATTTGCATTTTGGGTTGTATTGGGATTTAAGAGGAGTTTGACAGTTAATTCGGGTTATTGTGTGCCAAGTCTTGGGATTGAAATGAAGGGATTGGAAGTTATGACTATGTAGGTGTATGTGTGCTTTATTTTTGGGGGTTGTGTGTAAAATAATGCTTGTTTTGGTGAGTTTTGTTAAATTTAAAGGAAAAGAAGGGATATTTTATGAGGGTTTTTGTAAAGAGGGAGGGTGTTTAAATCCAGTCTGTGATTTGTATGGTTGCTTTGTTTTCTTTGATCCATTTTAGGGTTTTTTCCTTCCATTTTTGGTATTTTTCCCATTTTGTGAAGTTTAGGTAGCCTGAGCCGATGTCAAATCCATTTGAAATAAATATTATGTCTCCTCCACCACCCCACTTACCCCATCCAGCCTTTCTAAGAGCTTTAATATTTTCGGGGTCTCTGTCGGATTTTTCTATGTTGAATTCTGGAACTATGGCTTTATGGTATCTTCTTTCCAGCTTGGCTGTTATTTCCCAGTAGGCAAATCTCAACTCCTTATTATATAGATTTTCTTCCTCCCATATTGTTATGTTTGATATGTTTGGGTTGTCTTTGACTTCTGATATTATTTTTAGTGCTTCTTCCATGGCATCTAGACTTAGGCAGCATATGTGTACTTCTTTGTTTTTGATTTCGTAAATTAGTTGTTTTGTGAGTTTGTTTATGTTTTCTATGAGTGTTAGTTGTTCTGGGAATTCGCTTGATCCTGGTATAACTCTTATTCTAGTTTTACCGTTTGCTGAGGTGAGTGGTGCTGGTCTGAATTCTCCGTACTCTTCTATTTTTCTACCTTCATCATCTTCGAAGATTCTCTTTTCAGCTAGGTTTCCTGTTTTGATTATGAAGGCTCTCCAACCTTCGTATTTTATTGAGGTAGCTGCAACAAATATATTATTAGAGATTTTGAACACATGGCATTCCCTGTAGATGTCTTCCATTATTTTTCTTCTTGTTTTAAGTCCTTTGTTCCATAAACTTCTAATCTTCTTTTTTTCGTTTTCTGGGATTTTTAGCCATGTAACTTCTCCTCCTATGATTGGTGTTTTCATTTCTTCCAATGTTAGTGGAAATATTCTGTCTATGGGGTGTTCGTCCATGTCTTTTCTTAAGCCTTTTATGGCTTCTTCAACATTAAAATTGTATTTGAAAAAATATTGGATTTTTGTTAGTGAGGTCTCTCCCGGCGCGTTTCTGAAC
Source organism: Candidatus Odinarchaeota archaeon (assembly GCA_021158895.1). Classification (GTDB taxonomy): domain Archaea; phylum Asgardarchaeota; class Baldrarchaeia; order Baldrarchaeales; family DXJG01; genus DXJG01. The sequence continues at coordinate 9,740 of JAGGSW010000050.1, forward strand.
ATTTCTAGAAGTTTTTCGCTGAGTTTTTCATCAGGTTTATAGTCTTTATATAGGAATTTGAATTTGCCTTGCTTACCCGTCTCGATCTCCTCGATCTTCATAGCGTTTCCGTAAAAACATGTAGTATTAGGTCTGTTATTGCGTTGTCTATTACTGGCATTATTACATTGTTGAGTAT
>JAGGSW010000040.1 GCA_021158895.1 Candidatus Odinarchaeota archaeon
ACTATAAAAAATTTTTTGCCTTTTACTTTTTTTTTTTATTTTTTCTCCCAATTCCACCTATATTCGCTTTACTCTTTCAGCCAATGGACCTTCCCCTTCAACTCCCTTTTCTGTAACCTTTATTTTATTGAACACAAGGATCATTCCAGCTTCTTCAAGGACTTTTACTGCGCCTTTTTGTGGGAAAACCTTTTCTAGTCTTTCTGCAAGGGCTTTAAGATCGAATGGTTGTTCAATTTCTATGATTTCGGCAATATTATGACCGTATATAAATACCTTGTGATAAGTTTTTCCTTCACTATCTTTTACGTCCGACAAACATAAACTTAAACTCTTATCATCGTATCCTTCAAACTTTCCAATGTATTGCTTTCCAGTAACGGTGATTACATTTATATGCATTCCAAGCATTGCTGCAAGTTCCTTAAAGAACCTTCTAGTAACAGCACTATTTAACACTTAAAATACCCCCTTTATGTTTAATTACATATCTCAACAGTTTAATCACTTTTATACTAATAACACTTATCCCCCATATAGAGTGGGAGAGTATACCGAATTTCAATGTTCGTCTTAAAATCAAATAAACTTAAATAATGCCTTTTGTCTAATTTTGCAAAAAAGAGACAACATTCACCTAAAATGTCATATTGAAAACTAAATTTTTGGTGAAATACTTTACTACCGAGGTATCTAAAAATCACCTTTTGGTTTTAACCAAGTCAGTCCATATCATTTGGGGCACTTACTTTCACAAACCTCTCTTTCTCCAGGTTAATACCTTATCTCTCATATTGTCCAGTGTAAAGTTAAGCGTAATGTAAGTAACTTTAACAAACACTGTTAGTATCAGAAAACAGTAAAAATTTCATTTAGCATCCTTTAATTGATAAAAATGACCGAAAGCAAATTTCTTTGTGATGAATGTAATGGTGAAATTATAGTTCACCACGGTCAATTAGTGTGTTCACGATGTGGGCTTGTTATCGGACCACAATATCTCCCACCTATAATAGATTTATCCTCTTCGGAAGAAAACTTAAATATTTCATCCAAGCAGTACGCATCCCTTGGTTCTCGAGTCCATATAATAGATGGGCTAGGAAGCTACATAGACTATCATGTAACGCCATTTTTCAAGGATAGATATGGAGAGTCTCTTGGACCAGCTAAGCAACGTCTATTTAGAAGACTAAAATATAAATATGACCTAAGAGCTAGAATTATTGGAAACGAAACAAATTACAGGGCGTTAAGAACTCTAAACAGAGTATGTTCCATTCTACAATTACCTAATCCCGTAAGGGATAGAGCAGCGTACTATTATCAAAAGGTTTCTAAGAAGTATAAAGATTTAAAAGAAGATTCAACAAACCACATAGTTCTTGCAGCTGCATGTCTTCTTCTGGCTATAAGAGAGTACAAACACATGGCTCCCATAACGGTTCAAGAGCTAATTGAAGTATTTAAAAACCTTGGGCACCGTGTAAGTGTCCGTCGTGTTGTGAGAGAGATTTTTATCGTAAAAAAAGCCGTCGGTCTAAAAAAATATGTAAGAAAAAGCGAAGATTATATCTATAGAATTATCTCTTCCATAGTTAACTCAGAGGAAGTAATTACTCAGCTAAAAGATTTAGGTATTTCACAGGAATGGTTCAAACGACACCTTATTAAAGAAACACTTCAAATACTTAAAACCTTAGACTTTTCTGTTCGTAAGGGACGAAATCCATACATATTAGCTGCTGCTTCAATATATGCAGCAGCTAGGAGGATATCAACGCGACTAGGAGTAAAAAGGCTTTTAACACAAAAACTCGTAGCAAAATTTTCTGGTGTTGCTGAATATAGCGTTAGAGATCACTATTGTGCGCTCCTTAAAAAAATTACAGAGAAGGGAAACATTCCGCATGAAATTAAATAATTCCAATACTTTGCCGGAAGAACGTGTCTTAGACAAATACGTAGTAGGTCCTTATACCATAATCATCTCATCAACTACTAATGATACATACTCTTCATTCAATACATATGAAGTTGTTTCTATTGTTGAGAACGATCCGTCTTTAAAGGGAGTAGTTTATTTAACAACTCAATATCTTAAATCATCCTTCTCTTCGACATCTTCATTGTCCTTTGATCAAATCTTAACGCAAAAAATTAAATTAGCGAAGGGTTTTTTGGAAAGGCTGAACTTAAATCAGCCAGATGAAGTTGTCCAGAAAATAGCAGAGTTATCAGCATTTAAGTCCATGAACCTTGAAAAAATTTTTCCATTTTTGCTAGATGATAATATAGAAGAATTTTTCTTAGATTCCCCGATTTCTTCGATATATTTAGATCACAGGAAATGGGGAAGATGTCTAACAAAAATAAACCTCTCCAAACGAGAACTTGAGAGTTTTGTAACGTTAGTAAGGGCAGACAGTGGTTATCGTCTGGACATGGCAAATCCATCGCTAAAAGCAGAAATAATCACAAAATTTTTTCATGTTAGAGTTTCACTTGACATCTACCCATTAGTGGTCGACGAACTTCACTTAGACGTTAGAAAAATTAGAAAAAGAGTTTATACTTTACCAGAACTAATTGCAAATGGAACGCTGTCTCCAGCGATATGTGCTTATGTCTATTTCTGTTTATTACATAAGAGAAACATTACTATTACCGGAGAGCCCGGAGCCGGTAAGACGACTCTACTAAATGCTATAGATATTTTAACTCCTCCTGATTGGAGAAAAATAGCGATAGAGGACGTTGTTGAAAGTATTCCGCAAATCAAATACGGTAAACATCAAGTAAGGTTCAAGGTAGAGCCATACGAAGAGGGAGAGAAAAGATATAGTAAGTCGAGTGAAATAATTAAGTTATTGCACAGATCACCAGATTATATTTACTTAGGAGAAATTCAAACAGAAGAACATAGCAGAGCAATGTTTCATGCTTTAAGCGCAGGATTAACTGGCTTACAAACTTGTCACTCAGCAGGCCCTGAACATTTGCTTTTACGTTGGAGATTTCACCACCAAATTCCTGTGACTTTGCTTCAAACACTTGATCTAATAATCTATGTTAAAAAAGTGAACATTCATGGAAACTGTGTCAGACGATTAATTAGAGTCTGCGAGTTAGATATGTCTCAAAACATAAAATTTGTCTCTAATATGCAGGAGATGCGCTTAGTTGATATTTTTAAATGGGATCCTGCAACAGATACGCATAAACAATGCTTTAATGATTTATATAACACGCCTACGATTAAGAAAATCAGAAAATACGAAGAGTTAAGCAGAGAGCGGTTTCTTAACACGTTAAATTTTCTTAGTATAATCTTTAAAGAAATGGCCCAGAGAAGGATTTTTGATGTAGAAAAGGTAATAAAATCTTTTCATTATCTTTACACAAAATATTTTAAATCGCAAAGAGGAGATAATGACCCATCGATAATTCTAAAGACAATGTTGCAGTTTAAATACTAAGACTACCACTTACCTAGGGATAAAGGTGAAAAAAAAGCTAATAAATATCAAACATCTAATAAAAAGCAAAAAAGCATCACCTCTAATCGAAGAAGGATTACTCATAGGTTTGTCTTTGTTAATAGTTGCAATAATTGCGGGAATTGTATTGCGTACTATGGACTGGGCACAAAGTATATTTGACTCAATTTTGAAACAACTCGAAGAAATAAAGGAAACGGTATCCCAAATTTTCGGCTCCGGTTAAAGAACTTAATTTTCTATCATTGAAAGTGAATGGTGCCGCGGCCGGGATCTGTCCACCCCGAAGATACCTTCGGGTATTTTGAACCCGGGTCCAGGGCTCGAATAGCCTGAAGGTTAGTATCCAACCTCCATGAGGCCCCGATGCTTGACCGGGCTACACCACCGCGGCACAAACTAAAATTAAAGTCTTAATCAAATAAATCTTTTGCTGTAAAGATAATTCTGACAAGTAGGGCGGATTAGCTATTTTGATTTAATATTTCCCTTAAAAACTTGATTCCCTCTTCAACAGCTTTCAAATTTATCTTTCTCATTGGTTCGGGAATAATGTCAACTATAGCCATTTTCAACGATTTCTCGGATATAATCTTTGTGAAACCAACCGTAGCAGAGATGATAACAATATTGGCAACTAATCTACTTCCCACTTTTTTCTCTGCTATTTCAATCGCTGGAACACTTAGAATCCTTAGCTTTTCAGACACCGATACTTTTTTAACTAAGTGTTTTTCGTAGATAAGGACACCATCTTCCTTTAAGTATGGCAAATATTTTTCTAGCCCTTCCTGGCTCATTGCCACTAATATATCGCATTTTCTGACCCTTGGATAGTTTATTTTTTCACTGCTAATAATAATTTCGCTTCTTGCAGCTGTTCCTCGAGCCTCAGCACCATAACTTTGTGTTTGTACAACCTCTTTCTCCTCGTAAATAGCAGCAGCCCTAGCAAGAATCCTACCAGCTAAAACAACCCCCATACCGCCAATTCCAACAATTAAGATTTCAGTCCTAGACATTTTCTTCCCTCACTTTAAAAATAATTTCATGAATCTTACGAACAAATCCCGGTCTATCTCTATCTACAAATTCTCCAACTATAATTACATCTTCTACTTCTTGTACATCCCTTGCTTTGCTAATATGAATACTTCTTTCTTTAAACCACTTCATAAGATCTCTGCCTGTGCGTTTACCTATCCTTCTTCCAAATGATGTCGGACATTGCGAAACAACCTCTATAAAACGAAATCCCTCTTTTTTTAATGCTTTTTTTATCGAATTTATGAGCTGTCTTACGTGCACGGTTGTCCATCGCGCCACGAAATTCGCACCGGCGCTCTCAACTAGTCTTGCAAGATCAAATGGGTATTCGGGATTGCCATAGGGCGTAGTAGTGGTTATAACACCATGGAGCGTGGTAGGACCAACTTGCCCTCCAGTCATTCCGTAATTAAAGTTGTTAATACAAATAACAAGAAGATCCATATTCCTTCTCGCAGCATGTATTAAGTGATTACCACCGATACCCGCTATATCCCCATCTCCGCTTATCACAACGACATTCAACTCTGGTCGGGCTAGCTTTAAACCCGAAGCGAACGCAATAGGTCTCCCGTGAGTGGTATGAAGAGAATCAGCTTTAAAATATGGAGACACACACCAAGCAGCACAACCTATTCCAGACACAAAAGCAAAACCAGATAAATCATGGAAACCTAGCTCCTCTACTGCCTTTAAGAAACAGTTCATCACAATTCCATTACCACATCCTGGACAAAAAGCTGTTGGCAATGTTTCTTCCCGCAAAAACTTTAGGGCAAAATGCTTATTCGCCATAAAACTTCACCTTCCCAAAAGTTTCCTCATCTCTGATAAAATCTCCTCAGGTGTTATCATCTCTCCACCACCAATTTTCGATATAGCTTTAACACGTGCTTCACAACCTACTACTCTTTCCACCTCATATACCAATTGGCCGAGATTCATCTCAGGAACCAGAATAAAATCTACCCTTTCTGCCACCTCTTTCACAACCTTCTCGGGAAAAGGCCAAATAGTTCTCAGCCTAACATGCCCAACCGTTATTCCCTCTTTCTCTGCTAGAATGACTGCATCGTACACAGATCTTGAAGTACAGCCATATGAAATAACACCTATATCCGCGTCTTCAATATTTTGGGTTTCTACATCAATAATTTTGTCCGCGTTTTCCCTAATTTTATTAACAATTCGCGTTACAAGCCTTCTGTGAACCTCAGGATCCACCGTCTTTCTATAACCATACTCATTATGAGTAGATCCAGTAATTAAAAGATTAAAACCATCCCCAATTCGAGGCATAGGAGGAACTCCTACCTCACCTACACCACCAAAAATAGGTTCACCAATATGACTTGGCTTCCTTCTATTATACACCTCTATTTCCTCGGGGGAAGGAACACGAACTTTTTCCCACATATGTCCCACAATTTCATCCGATAGGATAATGACTGGAACTCTATAAATCTCAGATAAATTAAAAGCTTTGACAGTCAAATCAAACATTTCTTGGGGAGAATTCGGAGAAAGAACAATAACTTCATGATCGCCGTGAGTTCCCCATCTAGCCTGCATAATATCTCCCTGAGCGGCTTTTGTAGCCTGGCCGGTGCTTGGACCTGCACGTTGAACATCAACAATTACACAGGGCGTTTCCGTCATGCAAGCGTAACCAATATTTTCTTGCATTAAGCTAAAACCAGGGCCAGACGTCGCCGTCATGGATTTCAGTCCGCCCCATGAAGCCCCAATAACAGCTGAAATCGATGCAATTTCATCTTCCATTTGTACATATATGCCTCCAACCTCGGGTAATCTTTTAGCCATATGTTCAGCAATTTCAGAGGCCGGGGTTATAGGGTAGCCAGCAAAAAACCTACAGCCAGCAGCTATAGCGCCTTCCGCGCAGGCAGTATCTCCTTGCCAGAAATGGACGCCACTCAAAACTTCCTTATTTTTTCTTTCCGACATTCTTTCACCCCTGAGACCATCACATAGTTGTCTCTTCTAACAAAATAAATTTACCTAATTAGGGTCTTAAACTTAGTAGTAACTTTGTAATATAAAAGGTAAACAATTCCAGGAGAATATAAGTTTAGTTCCATGTCGTATTGATTTAGCTATTTCAGCGTCATTCTCATAGAGCTCTGAGGTGGGAAAGAGTGGCAAAGCGTAAAATGGTTCAAGAAGTGCTAAAAATTATGAAATCAAAGGAATACATTAGAAATATCGGAATAATTGCTCACATAGATCATGGTAAAACAACACTTACCGACTCTCTACTGGCTGGAGCAGGCTTACTTTCCCCGTCACTTGCCGGTCAGGTTAAGGCGCTTGACTATTTGGAAGAAGAGCAAAGACGTGGTATAACAATTAAAACAGCAAATATATCTCTCCTTTATGAGTGGAGGAATGACCGTTACGTAGTAAACCTGATCGATACACCCGGACATGTCGATTTCTCAGGCAAAGTTACAAGAGCATTAAGGGCAATTGATGGAGTGGTAGTGGTAGTGGACGCTGTCGAGGAAATAATGGTTCAAACGGAAACAGTGACGAGACAAGCATTAGAAGAAAGGGTAAAACCAATTCTCTTCATAAACAAAGTCGATAGACTTATAAGGGAATTAAAACTCTCTCCCGAAAAAATTAGAGAAAAATTTGAAAGGATAATTCGAAACTTTAACTCTCTTATTGAAAACTTCGGGGAGGAGGCTTTCAAAAAAAGGTGGAGAGTTAATCCAGAAAATGGATCAGTGATTTTTGGAAGTGCACTCCATAAATGGGGTTTTACAATTCCTTCGATTAACAAATCGGGATTGAAATTTAAAGATATAATGAAATGCTATAAGGAAGGAAAAATAGACCAACTACAAGATCTTCTGCCTCTTCATGAAGCAATATTAAGTGCAATAGTAAAACACTTACCAAACCCTATAGTGGCTCAAAAGTACAGAATACCAAAAATATGGCATGGCAATTTAGAGTCAGAAGTCGGGCAAGCAATGTTAAACTGTGATGACAAGGGGCCTCTAACACTCTGCGTCACTAAAATAATTTTAGATCCCCATGCAAAACTTGTAGCAACAGGTAGAATCTTTTCAGGAACCATAAAGGAAGGACAAGAAGTTTATCTACTGAACGCAAGAAAATCCTATAGAATACAGCAAGTAGGCATGTACATGGGAGCCGTCAGAGAAATCGTAAAAGAAATCCCAGCAGGAAACATAGCAGCAATAATTGGACCTGAAGAACTTAAATCTGGAGAAACCATAGTTGAACTAGGATATGAAACTAAAATGACCCCTTTCGAAGAAATAAAGTACATTACCGAACCCGTAGTAACTTTAACAGTTGAACCTAAAAAACTACAATATCTTCAAAAAATGATAGAATTAATGAAAAAACTCTCAATACAAGACCCAAACTTATCAGTTTCAATAAATGAAGAAACGGGCGAATATCTATTGTCGGGAATCGGGGAACTACATCTTGAAATCGCAATGAAAGAACTGGAAAAATCGGGATTAGAAATAATAGCATCTAAACCGATTGTTGTGTATAGGGAAACTGTTAAAGCCAAGGGAGGCCCAGTATTTGTAAACAGTATCAACGATTTAAATTCGGTAACACTCCTTGTAGAACCTCTCGAAGAAGATGTGTTAAACATACTATTAGAGAAACATTCCATTAGAGAGGAAGAAAATAATAAAATTACCCGCCTTCTTGCCAAAAAAATGGAACAGTATCTAAAAAATGCTAATGAAATATGGGCCATCGAAAAACATGGAAACCTCTTAATTTACACTGGACAGGAAGACGAGGAAATATTAGATGTAAAAAACTCCGTTATTACTGGTTTTAAGTGGGCATGCAAATCAGGTCCACTATGTGGTGAACCTTTACGAGGACTAAAAGTAATAATTCAAGAACTAAACATACATAAGAACCCAGAAATGAGAGATTCCTCACAAATAATTCCTATGATTAAAAATGCCATATTTAAAGCAATACTTTTAGATACTCCAACAATTTTAGAACCCATATACAAAATACAAATCAGAACTCCACCAGAAACCGTGGGAAACATCCTAAGTGTACTAGCGCAACGAAGAGGCAACGTACTCAAGGTGGAACAAAGAGGATTTGACACATTAATAACGGCAAAAATTCCAGTTAAGGAAAGTTTCGGGCTTGCAACGGAACTTCGATCAAAAACTTCCGGAAGAGCATTCTGGCAAATGCAATTCTCAAGCTGGGAAGAACCACCGGATAACGTAGCAAAACAAATAATTGAAGAAGTCAAAGAGCGAAAAGGAATAAAAACGACCAATATATAAACTAATCGCTATATAGGTAACTTATTCTATCAAATTATTCAAGTTACATCCATAGTTGCAAACTCCCTTACAGACCCGCATAAAACTTAACAATTTTTCTGGAAGCTAAGCATAAATGCTTCATAAAAGTATCTTATGTAATCCCTCTAAGTAACAGAAAAATTAAAAACATCAACAATATTCATAATAATGAAAAGCGGGGCTAGTCTAGCCTGGTCTAGGACGCCGGCCTCCCAAGCCGGTTACCCGGGTTCAAATCCCGGGCCCCGCACCACATTGTAGCGAATTGTTGCCCTTTTTACATCGATAAAATTTCTTATTTCATTTTTAATCTTATTGTAAATGTAAGTGGAAGTTAGAGAAAGATAGGGGCCTCCAAACATTATTGTAGCCTTAGTTTAGTGTTACTAGATCTTGATGACTTCAGTTTAGCTTTATAGATTAATCTCAGTTGTTTCCTTTTCTGTGCTTAGTACTACGCATGTTAATGTCTTTTCAACACCTTTAACTAATCTTAGTCTGTCTACAATAAATTTTCCCAGTTCTTCGACATCTCTTACTCTAACTTTAAGAAGTAGATCCCAGTTCCCAGTTATAATGTGAACTTCTTGGACTTCGGGTAATCTTGCAATTTCCTTTGCAACTTCCCTTTGTGTTAATTGATAATCCATTTTTGATGGTTGATATGTAAATGACACCAAAATAAAGGCAGTAGTTCCTCTTCCAAGTTTTTCTGCATTCAAAATTGCTTTATATCCTTTAATTATTCCCTGTTTTTCTAAACGTTTTATTCTAGCAAATACTGTTGTTATTGGAGAATTTATGCGTTTCGCTATCTCTCTAGCCGTTAATTTACAGTTCTCCTGTATCAAATTTAATATTTTGATATCTTTTTCATCCAACTTCATTTTTATCCATTGTAATAATTACATTCCTTTTATATATGC
>JAGGSW010000061.1 GCA_021158895.1 Candidatus Odinarchaeota archaeon
ATTCTGCTATTTATTATTTCCAAAAACCAAAGCGTCATATCCACTAGACCTATAAATCCAAGAAGATAGTAAAGACTAAAATATAATGTAGCGTTTTCAACTTTTCTATATTTTAAACCTGAATTAAGCAGTATGCAAGCCGAAAATCCTGTTAAGGAAATACTTAATGTAACAAGAAGATAGTCGAACATGATTGTTCCCTCACTAATTAAGTTAAAAGGTAACAATAAAAACTACTAGAAAAACAACCAAACTATTTTTTGCAGAAAATTCTTTCCATTAACAATCTAAAAGCTTCAAGAACATTGATTCCACGAATAGCTGAAGTCTTTAAAAAACAAATGTTACTGTTTACATTAATATGCTTTTTGATTTCTTCAATAGAAATTATGTCTTTTAAATCGCATTTATTTAAGCAAAAAACCACTGGTATATCATCTCCTAACAAGTTCTTCAACTCCCTCCAACTTCTCAAATTTTCCCCTAAAAGACTACGTTGACCATCAGCAACAAAAACTACTCCATCAACCCCTCTCAAAACCGTAGGCCTAGTTTCAACATAGTAATCTTGTCCCGTGGCCGCCCATATATTTACTTCGATTGTCCATTCAGCAGCCTTAAAAATTAAATTGCCAAAATCAAAGAAAAGAGTTCGTCCAGTCGAAGTTTCAATAGAACTAATCCTATTTTCCAAATTGAACAATTTAAAAAGGGTTTTAACAGTTGTAGTTTTTCCACTCATAGCAGGACCATAATAAACTATTTTTGTTTTTATTTTCTTGTTTTCATGATCTATGATCAAGACAATCACCATAAGCTGCTTAACCAGTCCTCTATATGAGATAATCTCCCCTTTTGTAATATATTTTCGAAATCTTCACCCCATTCTGCCTTAATAAATAAAATTATGTCTTCGGGAGGCGTTTGAAAATAACCTATTGTTTCAAGTAGTGTTTTACCTGATATTCTGCCAGTGATACGAAACTGTTCTAAAAGGCGAATTCTAGAAAGAAGATATAAGGCTCTTCTACAAGCATGTACAAATTTCAAAATTTCTTCCTTTAATATTTCTTCCCTTATGGCTTCTTCTTCTACATCAAAGTCAAGCAAGATTTTTAAAATATTTTCATTCAGCTGTTTTTTACCTAATTTCTTTATTAATACTTTCCTGATTCTTTCCATCGCCACGCCTGTTTTTTCTATTACATGTTCAGAAAGCATTTTCCCAAAGTACATGCTAATATTCCCGTATATTCGAAATTTAAACAAGTTAGAAACGTAGAAAACACCGCAACTATCATTTTTACCAAGAATTATCTTTATAACATCTTCCAAAGCCATAGAAGTCGATTTCACTCCTATTATGCAGCCTTTGAACTCAGAAAATTCAGAAAGAGCCCTCTTTGCGTATTGAGTATAAATTAGTATGACAACCCTTTTCACATCATAATCTCTTTCCTCCGCACTAAGTAACTGAAGATGTTCCTCTCTGGTTACAAAGTCAGTCCAATAAACAATTGGCTCCCTATGTGGAATTAAGGTTGTCAAGAAGTCTACAAACATATTTATGGTGTCTGAATTTTCTCCGAACACTATTATGGGAATACGTAAAAACAAACAGTTGAGAAGCTGCGAAAATTCCTCCTTACTCAAATTCATTATTAGTTTGTTTAACAGTTTCCTTGCCATAGTAACACCGTGCTTAAAGTGCTAACTGAAGTTTTTCAATTGAACTTATTTTCGGTAATATAGCTGTTTTTACTTTTCCTTCCAGTAATGTAGCTTTTACTTTATCTATGTAAGAGTTGATAACAAGACGAAGGAAACCTAGCTTCGCTTTTCTTTTAACAAGCTTTATAACCAATACACAACCTTCGAGATCGTAGATAAAGTACATAAACCTGTTGCAGTCGCATGTTATCTGTTTTACCATTGTTTTTTTGGTTATCCACATAAGTCGTGCAGCAGTATCTACGAGAGAATAAGCTAAAACATCTTCACCGCTTGTTTCACAAAACTCGGCAGTTCTTGATAACGTTAGGAGTGAATATCCTCCCTCATAAATTAAGGAAATCATTTCTATATCTTGAATTAAAGTTAATAGCTCCCTCAATTTGTTTCTTATTTTCTCGAATAAACCATCGCTTAGTTCAAACATTTCATGTCTAATTTTGTTAAAATCCTCTTCTCCAGGTCTCACTGAAAAAGTCCTCAAAATACTTCTTATTTCCTTCTCAGTAAAGTTTCTTAAAGGCGGCTTAATATCAGATAATTTTAAAAGTATATTACGGAGGTTAAAGAAATCTTCCCTTATTCTTAAGAAAATTGCACCAAGATTAACTTTCGGCTTCGTTACAATTGTACAACAAAATTCCCGCAGATCCTGTAAGGGAGAGATCATCATATTAACTCTAGTTCCCTCAATAAACAAGTAATTTAACTGTCCTCCACTTAATTGTTGAGCTGCGGCATATATCGCAGAACTCGATGAACATACACCGAATACTTCTTCCTCACTTAGCCAAACACCAACAATACTGATTGGAAATCCATCTTTCTGAGTTAAAATAACTGTCTCTACGCCATAAATCTCCTTAAACTTCTCAAGATATGACTTAATGTTACCTAATATCTTTTGCATCTAACAACCCCTGGAGGATATTCTTCATTTAGTTTTCACATGAACTATAAAAAGTCCGATAAACAATGAAAGTAGAAAACAAAAGAAACCTAATTAGATGTTTTTCCAATATTTTGAAAGAACATCCTTTAGTTCTTTAATCACTTCATTAATTTTCCTTTTATCTACATTTAAAGTCTCAAAAACTCCTATGTCATCATAAAACTCCACTTCTACTCCAATTAATCCATATAAAACAGCGGAAATAGCTAAAGGAAGTGCCAGCAAATTGTAACCACCTTCCAAAACAAAAACAATCTTAGAGTTACAGACCCGTCTGGCTACCTTTAACACTTCTTCTGAAAGTTTAAAATATGTTTTAGACCTCAAATTCATATTTCCAACCGGATCAGCAAAATGTGCATCAAAACCAGCTGAAACAGCAATCAGATCAGGGTGAAAATTCCTAGCTAATGATTCAAAAAACTCTACAAAAACATCAAAATAACAATCTTCAGCAGTGCCCAAAGGCAACGGTACATTAACATTATAACCTTCCCCCTTACCATAACCTATTTCCTGTACTCCACCCCTTTCTCCCTGATCAAAATCATATTCATGAAATGAAAGAACCAACACAGTATCATCATCGTAAAAAATTTGAGAAGTGCCATCAGAGGCGTGAGCGTCCCAATCAACGACCATTATACGCCCAATCCCAATCTCTTCTTGCAAATACTTAATCATCACAGCCACATTATTGAAGAAACAAAGCCCTTCAGCATGAGCAACGCTAGCATGATGACCTGGGGGACGAATCAACGCAAAACACTGATCATAAACTCCTTTAGCAACAAGTTCACCCGCTTTAATCGCCGTACCAACTGCAGCGAGAGCCGCCTTAAAAGTCCCCCTACTCACATAACTAAGCTCTCCAGCAATTCCCCTTCCCATTTTTGACAACTCATCGATAATATGGAAAATATATGGATGATGAACACGCAAAACATCCTTAACCTCCGCTCTTTTCCCCTCCAAGAAATCTATCTCATCATTCTTTGAAAGATCACTTTTTCTTAAAAAATCAAGCGTTAATGTTATCCGTTGAGGAGACTCAAAGCTTTCCATCCATGGACGTGTAAAATCAGTAACATGCATCAAGGTATCTGCATGATATAATACACCTACTCTTTTCATATCAATTACCAACCTACATCTTTTAACAAAACTATTTGTGATATTCGTTCCAAGGAGGACCTGGATCATAATAGCAAATCTCTACTTCTGGTAACTCGAGCTGAAGTATGTAAAATAAGCGTTTCATACCTACTATCTCCGTTGCATAATGAGTAGCCCCAATAAGTTTAATTCCCAAAGTTTTCGCTAAAAGAGCATCTCTATGATGGAAATCACCTGTGACATACGTATCCACATTTTTCTCCTTGGCTTTCATAAGCATGTCTTCATTTACTCCCAAACCGCCAGCTACAGCTACGCATTTAACCTCTTCATCAAGTTTCCCAACGTAGCGAATACAATTAGTATTTAGCTTCTGCATGATAAACTGTAAAAATATAGAAAGATTAAGTTTCCTTCTAACCATACATACTCTACCAAGAGGGATAACATCAGATCCATAAGATGCAGGAAGAGTATCAATAACATCCAATTCTAAAACTTCAGCGAGGGTATCGCTAACTCCACCTTCTACAGCATCCCAATTTGTATGAACAACGTATAAGCCAATCTTATACCTTAAAGCTACCCGTAAAATTTCAAGATATACATCTGAAACATGTGATGTAGGCTTAGGAAACAACGAGTGGTGAGTAATTACCAAATTTATCTTTTTACGCGCAGCCTCAACCATAGCATCGTAAGTTGGATCTAAAGTTACCATAATTTTCTCGACTTCGATCTTCTTTTGTTCGCTTAGAAGACTTGGCCCTATCTGCAAACCTATTACATCACCCTTATAAGCCAACGAAGGAGGAGCTATCTTCTCTAATCTTTTTATGACATCAAATAAGGATACCACGGTAAGTCACCTAACACCCTATTACGCAACCTTCTAAAATAGTTAGGCTAAGTTAATTATTAAGATTATTTTATTCAAAACCAGCCGAGAAAATTGGTTCAAAAATATAACAAGCTCCTAACCTACTCTTACTGCTGCTACGCGTTAAATCACGAAACTAAGGGATAGAAATGTCAGAGAAAATTGATAGGGAAGAAATAGCAGTGGAAGCATTAACACTTATCGAACTAAAAGGATTGTCAGCCAGAATTGCCATGAACAGAGTAGCTCAAGAGATGAAAATAACCGACTGGAAAGAGAGAGGAGCTGCACACGCCCTAGTATTCGAGGTTCTAAGAAGAAGAAACACTTTAGACAAAATATTAAATATGATATTAAGAGACGGGTCACCCCGTTTAATGCACCCATACTTAAGAAATCTTCTAAGACTAGCAATTTACCAAATGAAGTTCGGAAAAACGAATAGCGCTCTTGTAACTAATGAAGCCGTAAAAATAACAAAAGAAAAATTTGGTGTAAAAGCCGCAAAATTTGTAAACGCCATCTTAAGGCAAGCAGAGAACCTCCCCCTTCAAAAAATCTATGAAAATCTAAATGACACCGAAACGCTGAGTATCAGATACTTCTACCCTACGTGGCTTATAAAATACCTAACTAAACTTGTAGGAAGACATACAGCAATAAAAATCATGAAAAGAACCAACACAGTACCACCAATATATCTACGAATAAACACGTTAAAAGGCGAGAAAGAAGAAATACTAAAAATGCTAAAAAGAGAAGGAATCGAAATAAAAGAAGACAAAGATCTACCAGACGTCGCAAAGGTAGTCTCCTACGAGAAACCAGTTACAAGAACAAAGGCTTTCCAAGAAGGATACATATACATGCAAACAAAATCTTCTGCCCTAGTCAGCCACGTATTAGACCCTAAACCAGGAGAATTCGTAATAGACCTGTGCGCTGCTCCTGGCGGAAAGACAACACATATAGCACAATTAATGAGAAATTGTGGAAAAATTTTAGCCATAGATCTTAACGCTAGAAGAGTGAAAGAGATGAAAGAAAAATTTAAAAAACTAGAAGTAAAAATAGCACACCCACTAGTTGCAGATTCACGCACACTGCACAAAGCCACCACACACAAAGCCGACAGAGTACTAGTAGATGTTCCATGCAGTTCAACCGGCGCCATATGGTCCAAACCGGAAATAAAATGGAAAACAAAACCGAGAGACATAAAACACATAACCCAAATACAATGGGGGCTTCTAACAGCAGCAGCAAAACTCGTAAAAACAGGTGGTGTACTCGTATATTCTACGTGTTCCATAACATTAGAGGAAAACGAACTACTTATTGAAAAATTCCTAAAACTTAACCCAGAGTTTAAGCTTGTTCCAGCAGAACCTTTCATAGGCTTCAAAGCATACAGAGGACTAGAAGATGCACAAAGGCTATTTCCTTACCCGAATGAAACCGAAGGATTCTTCATCGCAAAAATGAAAAAATGTTCTTAATTACCCATAGGAGAGAAATGCGAGAGTTTTATACATTTTAAATAATAGCTTAAATACCTCAAAAACTATTTAAAAAGCATATAAATAACGGGACAGGGCCCGTGGCCTAGCAGGATATGGCGCCGGCCTGCGGATAAACCTAAAATTTTAGTGGAAAGCCGGAGGTCCCGGGTTCGAATCCCGGCGGGCCCGCCAAATAAAACCATTATTTATAAAATCCAAGTTGTTTACGAGGGCTGAACCTAAATGCGCAACACTTCACCTCGATTCGAAAAAATGCAACGTATAATGGCAAGAGAAGAAATAGATGCAATTATCCTTATGAAACCCACCAATGTTTTCTACATAACTGGCTTTTCACTAATCTCACCTAACCTTCCAAGTGCAACAATAATTTCTAATGAAGGAGAAACAGTACTTATCGTACCTAAACTCGAAGAGGCGAGAGCGAGAGAAAAATCGTGGATAGAAGACATAAGAACGTATCAACCATACCCCCTATCCTTAAGGGAAGAAACAAGGAAAAACTTCTTTGAGAAAATTAAAGAAATACTAAAAGAAAAGAACCTTGATAGTTCAATGATAGGACTTGAATTAGGATATCTCCCAGTAAAATTCTTCGAAGCCTTAAGAAACTATATTCCAGATGCAGGGTTCAAAGACATCACCAACGATATAATGATGGCTCGAATGATAAAAGACTACAATGAAATAGATAGAATCAAGAAGTCTCTAGAAATATCTGAAAAGGGATTAAGAACCGCCATAGAAATAATAGAACCGGGAATATCCGAAATAGAAATTGCAGCAGAAATAGAAAACGCAATAAGAAAAGCAGGAGCACAAAAAGCAGGTTTTGAAACAATTGTAGCATCAGGACCAAGATCGGCACAACCAAATGCAACAGCAGGAACAAGAAAAATAAACGAAAACGATTTTATCATCATAAATGCATCAGCTGTATTTGGAGGATATCATTCAGACATCACGCGGACCCTATTTCTGGGTACACCTGAAAACGAGCACAAAAAAATGTTTGAAACAGTTAAAGCAGCCCTAAAAGACGCTATAGAAAGAATAGCCCCAGGAGTAAGAGTCGGAGACATAGATAAAGCAGCTAGAAAAACAATACATGACGCAGGGTTTGAAAACTACTTTGTTCATGCATCAGGCCACGGAATAGGACTAGAACTGCATGAGCCGCCCAAAATAACGCTCGACTGTGAAGACATTCTTAGACCAGGAATGGTACTTTGCATAGAACCGGGAATATACATACCAAGAAAAGGCGGAGTAAGAATAGAAAACATGGTACTTGTAACCGAAGAAGGACATCAAATACTTAACGAACTGCCCGAAGATATACTCCCCGTATAATTTACCCCTCAGATCGCTGAGCAGCCTCAGCCATCTCTAATAAAACTTTTTTAGGATCTTTTGCTTTTACAACACCGGAAGCCAAAAGAACACCCCTAGTCCCTAGTTTTAAAGCCGCTTCAACATCATCACCAGAAGATATACCAGCACCACAAAGAACTACCACATCAGGATTCACTTTCCTAACCACGTTAACAGTACTAGTCACAACTTCAGGCTTAGCCTTACTCACCGGAATTCCAGTACCAATAAGTTCAGGAGGTTCAACAGCAACCATATTAGGATTCAGCGCCGCAACAGCTGCACTAACCTCAGGATTATTACTGCAAACAACGCTAACAAGCCCAACCTCCCTCGCCCTCTTAACTGCGCCATCAATATCGGCTAAAATCAACCTCCTTTCAGAATGATTAATCAATGTTCCAACGGCACCAGCCTCTTTAACAGCCTCAGCAATAACATGACCAGTAAAACTACCAGGCACTACCGGATCAATATGCTGTGCGAAAACAGGTACCGAAACCACACTTGCAATTCTAAAAACATCAACGTATTGGGGCGCCACAGCAATAGTTACACCAGTCTCCACACTAACTTCCTCAGCAATTTTAGCTAATTGAACCGCCTTCTCACCAATAGCTTCCCTATAACCCTTAAAATTAACAATAATAATAGGCAACTCTAACCTAACCATAGCAAACCACCCATTATCATTTACACATACCGCTTATTAGATGTCTCCAAATATAAGTCTACTTAAGAAACAAAATCAGCCCAGCAATCTCCGATAGTTGAACATTAAGAAGTGTCAAAGTTCAAGAGTACCAACCTTTCCCTAAACATAGTGATCCTTACATGGTCATTAAACAGCTATCCCAAAATAAATTCAAATTGTTACATCAGCACTTAACAATTTAACGTAGCTGCATACAAATCTTACTAAGACAACCTTTTTAAACTCTAATAGCGTTTCAATCACACAAACCAAATATAGGTAGGAGAGGAAAATGACACAAAAAACAACAGTATCAATAATAAAAGCAGATATAGGCTCCCTAGCAGGACACCACGTAGTACACCCAGAACTCATCGAACTAGCCAAAAAAGAACTAGAACAAGCAAAAAAACAAGGCACAATAATAGACTACTACGTTTTTAACTGCGGAGACGACCTACAACTCCTAATGACCCATGATAAGGGAGAAGCAAACCCACAAGTCCACGAACTCGCATGGAACACCTTCCAAAAAGCAGCAGAAAAGGCAAGGGAATTGAAGCTCTACGGTGCTGGACAAGACCTATTAAAAGAAGCTTTCTCAGGAAACGTTAGAGGCATGGGGCCGGGAGTAGCAGAACTAGAATTCGAAGAAAGAAAATCAGACCCAATCCTAGTATTTGCGGCAGACAAAACAGAACCCGGAGCATTCAACCTACCACTATTCAGAGTATTCGCAGACCCCTTCAACACACCGGGACTCGTAATAGACCCCAAAATGCACGGACCAGACCTAGAACACACGGGATTCAAATTCAAAATACTCGACGTCTTCAGTGGGAAAAGCGTAGTCCTAAAAGCACCAGAAGAAATCTATGACATCCTTGCACTAATAGGCACAACAGGACACTACGTAATCGAAAAAATATGGAGATACGACGATCTACCAGCAGCCTCGGTATCAATAACAAGACTAAGCCTAATAGCAGGAAAATATGTAGGCAAGGATGATCCAGTAGCTATTGTACGCGCGCAGCACGGCCTTCCAGCAGTAGGAGAAGTACTTGAAGCATTTTCATTCCCACATGCAGTCGCAGGTTGGATGCGTGGCAGCCACTATGGCCCCATAATGCCCGTAGGTCTAAAAGATGCTCGCTGCACAAGATTTGACGGACCGCCAAGAATTGTATGTCTCGGTTTCCAAGTATGCAATGGCCATCTAATCGGCCCCTCAGACATGTTCAACGACCCAGCATTCGACAGAACCAGGATGCTCGCCAGCGAAATTGCAGATTATTTCAGAAGACACGGACTCTTCATGCCACACAGACTCGGTCCAGATGGGGGAAGAAAAACATTCTTCTCCCAGGACTCACGAAATGGAATACACTACCTTGCCCCAAGTGCTAGAGAAGTTGAGATCACGGTTTAAATAAAAATACACTTTATTTTTTATCTTGTTTGTGGTTTCAATAGTTCTGATAGGAAATTATTATG